>JAKSCJ010000229.1 GCA_022360675.1 Lysobacterales bacterium | reverse complement strand
TCGCGACCCATTTCTTGCAGCATTTGACGACTAATACGATTGAGTTTGTTAATGGTCTCAATCATATGCACCGGAATACGAATGGTGCGGGCTTGGTCGGCAATGGAGCGCGTAATAGCCTGGCGAATCCACCACGTGGCGTAGGTGGAGAACTTATAACCACGGCGATATTCGAATTTATCCACCGCTTTCATCAAGCCGATGTTGCCTTCTTGAATCAAATCCAAGAACTGCAGACCACGGTTGGTGTATTTCTTCGCAATGGAGATTACCAAACGTAAGTTGGCCTCCACCATTTCTTTCTTCGCGCGGCGGGCTTTGGCTTCGCCCAAAGACATGGTGCGGTGAATGTCTTTTAACTGCGGAATACTGATGCGGTAAGCTTTTTCGTAGTCCTGCATGGTGCCCAGCAGCTCGGCCAGTTCCACCGCGTTTTCGCGCAGGGCAGGGACGTACTTTTGCTTACCGTTTAACAGTTGCTCTAACCAGGCCGGATTAGCTTCGTTGTTGGAGAAACTGTTTAAGAAGGTTTTGCGCGGCATTTTGGCTTGGCGCACGCAAATTTGCATCACCATACGCTCGACGCGACGCACCTGGCTGATGGTGTGGCGCATGCGATCGATCAAATGGTCCAGCATGCGGGTGGGCATTTTAATGCTCAACAGCGCGGTGGACATTTGTTGGCGATATTCTTCCAGCTTGGTTTGATCGGGCTCGTCGGAATCGTGCTCGATCACAAAGGCTTCATACAGCTCGGCCAACTCGATGAAGCGGCGTTCCACCTCTTCAAGGTCCGGGCCGCTGGGGCCGGTATCTTCTTCTTCGTCGTCGTCGCTATCGCTTTTGGGCTTGGCGGCGGCGGGGACTTCTTCGTCCTTATTGGGCTCGAGCATGGCCGGATCGATGAAGTCGACTAAGATGTCGGACAAACGTTGTTGGCCATCTTTATAGTTGGCGTATTCGTCCAGCAGGCTGCGGATGCTGTCGGGGAAGCGGCTTAAGGCCAGATTGGCTTCGTATAAGCCTTCCTCGATGCGCTTAGCGATGGCGATTTCGCCTTCACGAGTCAGCAGCTCGACCGCGCCCATTTCGCGCATGTACATGCGCACCGGGTCGGTGGTGCGACCGATTTCGGTATCCATCGAGGCCAGCGCGGCGGCGGCTTCTTCGGTGGCGGTTTCGTCGTCGGTATCGGTGGTGGCTGAGTCGTTGAGGATCAGAGAATCGGGATCTGGAGCTTCCTCGTAAACCGAAATACCCATATTGGCAATCATGCCAATGATGTCTTCGATTTGATCGGGCTCGACGATATCATCCGGCAGATGATCGTTCACCTGAGCGAAGGTCAGCCAATTACCTTGCTCGCGGCCGATCTCGATGAGGGACTTGAGTTGAGATTCCTGCTGTTGATCCATATTGCCTTTCCGCTCGCCTGGGGCGTTATTTCGGTTTAAGCCGATCCTTGCGCGCCATTTCTGGTACACAAAATCCAGCTGTCAAAAACTGTACTCACGCGCTCGATATCGAGATCCAATGTTGTGGGCCGATAACTCGGCCGAGCATTAGGGTGTGTGCCGATACGGCAGCCGCTTTCCCCCTATTATTCAGGATCGGTATCGCGTGAAATTTGTTGCAGTGCCGTCTTACGGGCCAGCAGGGCGCGTAAGACTTCTTTTCCGTTGGCATCCAGTGTGCCGCTGGCCTGACGTTGACCCAGAGTTTCAATTTTCTGAGCCACCGCCGCGACCTCCAGCGCCTGCATGATGTGCCTTAATTCCCTGGCGCGTAGTTCGGCATCCGCAGGTACCGACAGCGTGGCCAGGATCTCCAGGGCTTTCGCGTGTTCGCGATGGCGCCAGTGTTCCAAAAGCTGTGCCGTGGTAATGTGTGGGCGACTACGACAGAAGTCAATCAATTGTAACAAGAGCTCAAAGCCTGGAGGCGGTTCAGCCTCCGATAAATCTGGCAGTTCTACGTTTTGGCAGAGAATTGGATCTTGTACGATCATCGCCACGGCCAAACGTACCGGCGTTACTTGTACTTTACGTGAACGCTTCACCGCAGGCGCCGCCGGTAGCCGAAAACCTTGATGGCGGCTGCGCTCTTGTAAAGCCTCCACCATTAAATCGCGAAACACGCCTGCGGGCATTTTTTCCAGATACGGTTGGGCGGCCGCCACCAATTGGGCACGACCGTCCAAAGATTCCATGCGTAGCCCCTCACTGAGGCGTTGAAAGAAGAACTCAGACAATGGCGTGGCGTTTTGAACTCTTTGATTAAAATCTGCTAAACCTTGAGCCCGTATTAAAGTATCTGGATCTTCGCCATCAGGCAAGAATAAAAATGCCGCCTGACGTCCTGCGCGCATTTGCGGCAGGGTCGATTCTAAAGCGCGCCATGCCGCCTTGCGGCCGGCGTTATCGCCATCGAAACAAAACACCACCTCGTTGCAGGTTTGGAACAAGCGCTCGGCCTGAAACGGTGTGGTGGCCGTACCCAAGGTGGCCACAGCGCCTTCTAACCCGGCTTGAGTTAGCGCGATCACGTCCATATAGCCTTCCACCACTAATAAACGCGGTGGGCGATTACGCTGACGGGCGTGATACAGGCCGTATAACTCGTTGCCCTTATGAAACACCTCGGTTTCGGGCGAATTGAGGTATTTTGGGCCGTAGTCGTTCATGGCGCGGCCACCAAAGCCGATAATGCGACCACGCCGATCGTGAATAGGAAACATAATGCGGTCGCGGAATCGATCGCGCCCGTTGTTCACTAAGCCGGCGCGGTCCAGCACTTCCATGCTGTAGTTTTGACGCCGTAGTTCTTGCAATAACCAATCTTGCGCCGCCGGTGCAAAGCCCAGCTGGTATTGATCGATCATGGCTTGGTTTAAGCCGCGCTGTTGCAAATAGGCCTGGGCCGGAGGGTGCTGTTCTAAACGTCGGCTAAATAATTCGGCGGCCACCGCCAACGGCTCGAAAGCGGGTGAGGGCGGCGCGGTTTTTTGCAGTGTGGGCATGGCAATGCCCGCATTGCGCGCGAGTTCTTCTACCGCGTCGACAAACTCCAAGCCTTCAAAGCGCATTAAAAAGCCAATGGCCGAACCATGAGCGCCACAGCCAAAGCAATGGTAAAACTGCTTTTGCGGGCTAACGGTAAAGGAAGGGGTTTTTTCGTCGTGGAATGGGCAGCAAGCGTGGAACTCGCGACCAGCAGGTTTAAGCGGCACGCGGCGTTGAATCACATCGACAATGTCGACCCGATCCAGCAGCTGCTCAATAAAAGCCTCGGGAATACGATTGCCCATGGGCTTGGACTCCGCCTGATCAGTTCACCTGGAAATCATCGTAGGCTGCAGCGTGCAGCGATACAATCATGACGAGTGATACCGAATGAAACCTGCTTTGGTTTGTTAACGACACCGGCGCATTTAGTTAAAGCGCACGATCGTTGAACGGCGGGAAGTCGCTAGCGACAATTTAGGTATTGCGTAGGCTGACAACAGATATCGAGGCCACTAATGACAACAGGCGTGAAGTCACGCCTGTTTGCAATATTTGCCGATGAGCACGAGAACCGTTAAGCGTGCAATACGCTTAGCTGCTCAGGCGTGCTTTAACCAGCGCGCTCACAGCACGCATATCGGCGCGGCCTTGAATCAAAGGCTTTAACGCACCCATGACCTGCCCCATTGCGGCGGGGCCGGAGGCGTCGGTGTCGTTGATCACTTGATCGATAATTTGATTCAGCTCGGCTTCGCTGAGCGGTTCGGGCAAAAACTCACTGATTACGGTGATTTCTTGCGCCTCTTTATCGGCTAAGTCATCACGACCCGCATCGCGGTACTGACCTTCGGCGTCGCGACGCTGCTTGAGCATTTTTTCAAGCAGCGCCAACACGGCGGCGTCGTCCAGCGTGATGCGCTCGTCGACTTCCCGTTGTTTAATAGCAGCCATAGCCATACGCAATGTGCCCAGACGATCTTTATCGCCCGCGCGCATGGCGGTTTTTACGGCTTGCTGCAATTGTTCCTTCAAGGACATATTAAACAACTAAGAATTAATACGGACGACGACGTTGGGTTTCGCGTGACAGGCGACGCAGATGGCGTTTAACCGCGGCAGCAGCTTTGCGCTTACGTTCTTGGGTGGGCTTTTCGTAGAATTCCCGGCGACGGGTTTCAGCCAGCACACCGGCTTTTTCACAGGAGCGCTTAAAACGACGCAGAGCATACTCGAAAGGCTCGTTCTCACGAACTTTAACGCTAGGCATTGGACCTCCAAGGATCATCATTTACTAAACCGCGCGGCCGCATGCTAAAGATGCGTATTCTTGCCAATGAATGATGCCGAGCGATGAATCAATCTGGCTAAAGGCCAGGCATAGCCCGCAATCATAGCATTTTTGCATTGCTTGCTGCAAAATCTATTTTCAAATTAATTTTTGCCCTCACTTTTGGGCTGGGTATCGCGTTGGCATTGCCACTATTTTCGCGTGCTGGGTTGGTAGTTTGACGTGCTTATCAGCCGCCTTAAGCTTGTGCCCCATATGCTCAAATGCCTCAGGTAGTTTCTTAGGAACTGACTATGCTTGTTCTCGGTATTGAAAGCTCGTGCGACGAAACCGGCGTTGCACTGTACGACACCCACAAAGGTCTGTTAGCCCATCGCTTGTACAGCCAGATAGAGCTGCATGCTGAATACGGCGGTGTGGTGCCCGAGCTAGCCAGCCGCGATCATTTACGTAAGCTGTTTCCCCTATTACGCGAACTCTTCGCCGCCGCCGAGGTGCCTTTTGCCCAAGTCGATGGCGTGGTGTACACCAGTGGCCCTGGTTTAGTGGGCGCATTAATGGTGGGGGCGGCGGTGGGTCGTTCTTTGGCCTGGGCGTGGCAAGTGCCTGCCTTGGAAGTGCATCACATGGAAGCACATTTGCTGGCACCGTTAATGGAGGCGCAAGCAGATAATGAAGCAGCGTTGAGCTTCCCCTTTGTGGCCTTATTGGTTTCTGGTGGCCACACCATGTTGGTGAAAGTGAGTGATTTTGGCGATTACGAACTGTTGGGCGAAACCTTAGACGACGCCGCCGGTGAAGCCTTCGATAAAACGGCCAAGCTCATGGGTTTACCGTATCCCGGTGGCCCGGCCTTAGCTGCCTTGGCGGCCGATGGTAAGCGCGATGCCTTTGCGTTGCCACGGCCGATGCTGAACCGGCCCGATCTGGATTTCAGCTTTAGTGGCTTAAAAACCAAGGTGCGTTTGGTGTGGGAAAGCCTGGATGAGCCAGACGCCCAGAAAGCCGATTTAGCGGCTTCGTTCGAGCAAGCGGTGGTGGATACCTTGGTGGCCAAGTGCCGCAAGGCAGTGCGTGTGGCCGGGGCTCGTCATCTGGTGGTGGCCGGCGGTGTGGGTGCGAATCGTCACCTACGGGCCAGTTTGCACCAAGCGGGTCTTAAAGAAGATTTTCAAGCGCTGTTTCCCGCGCCCGAATTTTGCACCGATAACGGTGCCATGATTGCCCACGCCGGAGCGTTACGCCTGGCGGCAATGCAAGCGCAGGGCGAATTAAACTCGGCAAACTCACAAGAACAACCCGCGCGTATTGATGCACGTGCACGTTGGCCATTAGATGAATTAAGTCCATTCCAGCCACCAGCACAGTGAACACTTGGCCAAGAAAGTATGGGCGCTAAAACCACTGGCTTTAGCGCACGACTTGCAATGCCTTAGGGAATGGGCTATCAAGTGCGTGGCGCAGCTTGGCTGCGCGCTTGAAACTCGACCTTTTTTCCAGCGAACGGACCCACTCATGGATCAAATTTTTATCGAAGACCTAACAGTCGAAACGGTTATTGGTGTGTA
>JAKSCJ010000338.1 GCA_022360675.1 Lysobacterales bacterium | reverse complement strand
TGCGCCTCAACTGGGGACCCAACTCTGGGTATCGATACTAGCCGGCAATTAAGATCTAGCGGGCAGATAACCGCATTTCCAGCCGCAGGTCTTTTAGACGAGTAGACATTAAGATGGAAATAAAACTGAGCCCAATAGAGGTTATAAAAAGAAGACCCTATATGTATATACGAAATGGGATCTTCCTCCCTCAAGATGTTTTAGGGGATTTTGTTACACAGGCCCACTGTCTAGGAGCAACTAGAGTTATTACTCAATCTAATGGGAAAGAATGGGGGGTTATTTCGAATTATAACTGGTTGATAAATAATGCGCGTTTCGGACAAATTGATCACCCTTTTCAAAACATCATTGCAGAACCAAAACTGGGGCAAAACAGTAATTATACTGAGATTGTACTTACAGCATTTGCAAGTGAAGTCGTTGTGTTGTTTTTCGGGGAGGTGGTTTATGAAGGTAAAAACTCTGGCTTTAATTTAGTTAAAGAAAATGGTGAGTTTCTCTCAAAATATCCATTAAGTATTTTCTTTAAATAGTCTTTTTTGAGCTATGAATTATTGGGCAAGCAATAAATATAAATACTATACGTGCGATGTATGCAGCTGGCCTACACCTAAAGTATTTCATTTTTTTGAGTGATTAGGTCTTCTAATGGACTACAAATGAACTGGTATTATGTTAGTGCGTTATTGGTATTGTTAGGCCTTTCCATCGACTGCCTATCACTGTACGTTAGTGTAAAAAGAATATATTTCCGAGGAGGTGCCTCGGGCATACCCATCGTAGGCTTGTTGATTTACACCTTGGTTTTTCTTTGGTACGACGGTTTTTTCCTATTCTCGAAGGCTGTAGATTTTATTATTTTATTAGTAGTTCACATCACCATACATTTTTTCATTCCGGCCGGGCTCAAGAAAGTTCTTGATAAGCCAGCAACCTAAATACTCTTCACAAGCCTGAGTTTGCGGCGAATTGCAGGATGGAAAAGATAACGATGATGGGTAGCCCGATACCGATGGCGACGCGGATGGGGTTGAGTTCGCCGTGTTCGACGGTGAAGTGGCCTTTGTGATCCCACGAGGTCATGCCATTGGTTTTTAAGCGGAAGAAGGCGATGGCCATGGCGATTAATGACAGTGGAAAGATACTCAGTGCGGTGCCGTAGAAATGTACGCGGCTGGCGCGGAAGAGCGCTTCGAGGAAGTTGATGGCACTGCCGTCGGTGCGCCGTACCTTAATGTTGAACAGGGCTTTACCGGGGGTGCTGCCGCTAAGCGCGAAGGCGATGGCTTCACACAAGATGCTGAAACCTACGTAAAACAAGCTGAGCAGCGCATTGGGTAATTGGGTGATCACAGAAATTTCGGTGGGAATCAGCACGGTGATGGTGAAGGCGGCCAAGAACGCCATGAGAAACAGCCACAACATACCATCGAAGCCACGGGCGAAGTAACGAACCCAAGGTTTTGGCGCGCCCGCATGGGCTTGATACCGCGCTTTGAATGGCGTGTTTTGGGTATTTGTTGTATGACTGCCGAGATCTTGAATGTACTGTTGAATTTGGGCTTGTGCTTCGGCGGCTTCCAGCCACGGGCCTTGTCCACCGGCACGAACGAGTGCTTGTGGGTGAATGATGCCCGATTCCATTAAATTCAGCAGCTCAGCGCTGCTAACGGGGCCTTTTATTTCGCCTTCGTGCTGATAGCGCCATTGATCCATCGAGATGTCGACCTATTGCTATGAATCGATTGTTCGGCGCCATTCTAGGCAAGCTGAGCCACTTTGTCAGCTCGGATCTTCTTGATAAAGCGTTTTATTCGCCCCGGCTGTTGCTTTTCGGTTTTACATTATCGTGTTTTTAGTGAGCTTAATGTCGGTAAACCTTACCGAAATCGCGAGATTGATACCAAGTATTCTGGCCGAGGAAGAGTTGCTAATAACCAAGTTGGCAGACACCCGACCGAATGGGCGCAGCAGTAGCTAATGCGGTTTAGTACAGGGTCCAGAGCATCCACAAAAAGAGTGTCAGGGCCAGGTAAATCCGTCGGGCTCGCAGCGGAAAATGAATGACCTGTTGGGATTGTGCGGCATCCCAGGGCGCATGACCGGTGCGCTGTAAATGGTTGGCGCTGGCCAATAATAGAATGGGAGTGAGGTAATGAATAAAGAAACCACAGCCCAAGCTCAAAACAAATAACGCACGCTGAAGCGAGCGAAATGTGCTCAGCTTGGTTCCGTCGTGCTTGCGTACGTGAATACTGAGTAAGAACTTACCGGGTGTAGTGCCGAAAAAGTTAATCCAAACCCCTTCGAAGAGCACCAGTACGAATAAAAAGGTGATCGGGAGATGGTGTATTGCCATCTGCCCTAGTAACGATGCGCTCCAGTGGCTCTGAACCAGTTCTAGGCTGAATACGGTGAGATGCCAACAAATAAAGAAGTCGAAAACACGAGCGAGAAAGCGCAGCGTAGGGCGTGGCGCAATACTGCCCAAAATGCGACGAAACTCGCTGATATGGGGATACGATTCATAACGAATCTGCACCGAAGCGGCACTGGCATTAAGCCATTCTTGCTGTTCGTGGCGCACAGGGGTTTCGGGGTTGATTCTGCCGGAGTCGAATAAGCTCAGCAGCTCTTTTGCCAAAATGGGGCCGATGGTTTGCTGCTGATCGCGATAATACCAACCGTCCATACTGCTCATCAGTTGACTCCTACCCCGAAATCATTATTAATTATGACCCACCTCAAGCGGCGTTATCGCAAAATAGACAAAGAACGTGATGAATTTAGTGAAAATGACTGAACTTGTGTGCTTCTATGGCAAAGCCGAATAAAAAAGGGCCTGTACGTGCGGTCGATATTTCTTGTGCGGCTTGTAAAGCACCTTTGTATCGTTACCGCAAAGGTGGGAAAGGTTCGTTGGTGAAATGCTTTAAAGAGCGAATTGTCAAAGATTTTACCGAGCAAGAAGGCGTTTGCCCTGGCTGTGGCGTTGAGTTTGCCCGCAATACCTTAATTCGTGGAACGCCAGCATTGAAAATGATTGGCGGTAAAGTTCGTTGTAAATAAGGCTAAGCCGTGACACTCGAGTTTCAACTTCCCACCGATAAACATCGTTTGATTCAACGCTGTGCAGCAGGTGAAACGTTCAAGTATTTATGTTTCTGGGGGCACGAAGCTAAAGCTGGTCCTAGCGCTTGTTTTAGTCAATGGTTTGACTCGCCTTTTCATTGCGACGGCCAGCATTTTGCCACGGCAGAGCATTACATGATGTATCGCAAAGCCTGTTTATTTGGTGATGAAAAAACGGCGCTGGCTATTATCGGTGCGACGCACCCGGGTCAAGCTAAGGCACTGGGCCGCCAGGTTCAGGGTTTTCACCAAGCACTATGGGAGCAGTATCGCTTCGATATTGTTGTGGCGGCTAATCGAGCGAAGTTCAGCACTAACGCTGCCATTAAGGCGATTCTGCTGAATAGCCAGCAACGCATTTTGGTAGAAGCAAACCCGGTGGATCGTATTTGGGGTATTGGCCTGGAGGCTAAACATCCTGATGCGCAGCGTGCTAAGGCTTGGCCTGGGCTTAACTTACTTGGGTTTGCGTTAATGCAAGTACGTGCAGAGCTTAGGGCTACAATGTCGTGGCAATGAGCCAAACAAAGATACCGATAACCGCAAATATAATGCCGCAAGCGATAAAGTAGCGCACAAAGCCGATGGGCTGGTGACTAACCACTAATTTATAGCGTTGATCCCACGGTGTTTTGCCTTTGTTAACCAAGCGATGGTAAGAGAACGCCATGGTTACAATGGGCAAGACCAATAAACCTAAGCCATAACCCAATATCATCACATAAACGCTGCGATTGATGGCTTCAATAAAATTCAGCTGCCGTCCATCGCGATGGCGTACACGAATATTGAGTAGAGCCTTACCCGGCGTTGTTCCTGTCATGGCGAAGCTTGCGCTTTCGGCTAACAAGAAAAACAGTAAATACAGAATATTGATCATGATTTCGGGCAAGGCGTCGATCTGCTCGTCGTTCAGCTCTAAGAAATAGCCGATGGTGAGCCCAAAAATGACGAGAAAAGCGGTGAAATACAGCCAAAAATCCACCGCACGCGCCAGAAAGCGCGGCCAAGGGCGCGGTGCTGTAGAGCCAATGATCTCCTCGTTGGGTACATCCTGTGCAAGCGTACTGGCGGCATAACGAGCTTGTAGCGCGGCATCGCTGGCTGAAATCCATTCACCATTTTGGCCTTGAACGCGGTCATCTTTATCGATTTCACCACGCTGAATTAAGGCGATTAGCTCGTCGCCTGTAATGGGGCCAATTAAAGAATTATTGTTCTTGTAATGCCATTGACTCATCGGGATCTCCTAATCCGCCAGCTGCTGGCCAAACGGGTTGGTCATCGGCGCATCCATTAATTGGTGGCCAAGGCAAAGCGCTAGCTTTGTCTATTCGTAACCCTGAAATCTAGTGTGCCATGATATTTCCGTATTTTGTATACAAGATGAAGTGATTTGTGTAGCGCTGTATTTTCTCTTTTTGCGTACAGTGAATATAACGAGTTCATTTGCCGAGAAAACACGATGAAATGGGATCAGCAGCAAGTTAATGATCAAGCCGGTAAACGTTTTCTGATTACAGGGTCAAATAGCGGAATTGGTTACGAAGCGGCTAAGGTTTTGGCAGGTAAGGGTGCCGAAGTCATTATGGCTGTGCGCAATCAGGAAAAAGGTCGCTTAGCCATTGAATCCATTATGAAGCAGCATCCCAAGGCGCAACTACGACAAGTCGAGCTGGATTTATCCGACCTAAATTCGGTAACTCGCTGTGTTGATACCTTAATAGCCGAGCGAAAACCGCTGGATGTGTTAATCAATAATGCCGGTGTGATGATGTTGGAAAAACACACTACATCGGCCCAAGGCCACGAGATGCAGTGGGCTACTAACCATCTCGGGCATTTTGCATTAAGCAGTGGCTTATTGCCCTTGCTGCAAATGTCGACGCAGGCACGTATCGTTACTATTAGTAGCTTGGTTGCTAAGATGCGCATGGCTAAAATTTATTACGAAGATATAAATTTTGAAAAATCGTACGATAAAATGGCAACTTATGCCCAAAGCAAGCTGGCCAATGCCATGTTTGCGATGGAGCTACATCGCCGTTTGCAGCAATTGGGTAGCTCGATTATTTCGGTGGCCGCGCATCCAGGTTATACGGCCACAAATTTACAACAGCACATGGGGCTGTTAGGTGTTGTGTTGAATGCGCTCTTTGCACAGAAAATGGCTATGGGCGCACTGCCCACCTTACAAGCAGCAACCGACTCAAGCCTGCACGGAGGCACCTATATAGGCCCCATGAGTATGGCGAATTATCGCGGTTATCCCGGTATTAATAGCTGGCCCGATGCCGCAAACGATGCGCAGCAATGCCAACGCCTGTGGCAGACCACGGAGTCCATTTTAGGTCGGCCTTTTTTTCATTTTGCCTGAGAGCCATCGCTTATGAGCACGCTGGAATTGATGACGCTGAAAACGGTTAGCGAAGTAGCAAGCGTGTACAGCAAAAGCGCACCTGATCATCCCTTGATTCATATTATCAATCTGTCGGAAACCCGGGTGGGCGAGGAATTTTTGAATAAAAAAATCTGCACCCTTCTCTATGGTTTGATTATGAAAAAAGGCGAGTGTGCGAAGATTCGCTATGGTCGCCATCATTATGATTTTAGCAGTGGCGTGATGACGGCTTATGCGCCTGGCCAGGTGGTGCAAGTTTACGAAGCCTATGAGCTGGGCGATTTAGAAGGCTGGGCTTTGTATTTTCATCCTGACCTTTTGCTGCAACACCCCCTGTACGAAGCGATAAAACACTACGGTTATTTTTCTTATGATGTGTGTGAAGCGCTGCATTTATCGGAGCGTGAACAACAACATTTGAATCAGGTCGTGAATGAGTTAAAGCGCGAGCTGCAGCAGAATCTGGATGACTTTAGCCTTGATATCATTTTATCTTCCGTCGATTTACTTCTGAAATATACCGACCGTTATTTTAATCGCCAGTTTTTAACACGGCGTCCGTTTCAAAGAGGTCATGTGGATCGCTTTGTTAAGCACTTAGATCAACGGCTAGAAGCCTTGCAAACACAGAAAAGTGGCCTGCCTACCGTGGCCCAACTGGCTTCGGATCTGAATATGTCGGCCAATTATATGAGCGATTTACTGCGCAAAGAAACGGGCAAAAGCGCACAAGAGCTGATTCATCAACAGCTCTTGGAAAAAGCAAAGTATCTGCTATTAAACACCGACGAAAGCGTGGCCAGCATTGCCTATCAATTGGGTTTTGAATACCCGCAGTATTTCAGTCGTTTGTTTAAACAGAAAGTGCTTGTCAGCCCGCAAGAGTTTCGTAAGCTGCATTGAGCTGATATAACAGGGCTTCATCGTAGCATTTAGGCTTGTGGCCAATGATTCCCCTTACCCCTCATGCGTTATTGCGCCCATTGCAGTTAAGTGATGCTGCGGCTTTGTTCGATGTGATCGAGGCCAATCGATCGTTGCTTGAGCAGTATTTATATTGGACCGCATCAGTAACGAGCGTAGAAGATACCTATCGTTATATTGATGAACGCATCCATAGCAAGGCCAATGGTGCTGCCTGGTATGCCATCGTATTTCAAGCGCGTATTGCTGGGGTGTTGGGTGTGAAGGCGATCGATGTTGCGAAATCTGAGATGGAAATGGGTTATTGGTTGGGAGCTCAAGCTCAAGGCCATGGTATCGTGACCCGTGCGGTACTGGCGGTGGCTAACCGCATCTTCAACGAACAACAGGTCAAAACTTTGGTGCTGCATTGCTTGGCTGAAAACCAGGCCAGTCAGCGCGTTGCGCAGCGTTTGGGTGGGCGTTGGGTCGAAGTGGTGAAGGGTTTTTACGAACTCGATGGTTCTGTACAGGATTTACAGATCGCCCATGTAACGTTGCCCATCACGTTAAGCACAAAGCCACCAACATAAAAAAGCCCCAGAACGGGGCTTTTTTATGGTTTAGCGATCGCTTGCTGAAGTCTTAGTCGGCTTCGCCCAGGCTATATACCAAGCCGGGGAGTTGATGATCGAGCAACTGTTGGTTGAAGTCGCGCAGATCTTCTTCGATAAAGCTGTCGATACGTTGAATGGCATCGTTAGCTTCGCCACTAATACTCTGTAGATACTCACGCTGGGCCTGGCTGGGCGCGCGGAATTGACCACTGAGGGTTCCGTTAAGCTCGCCCAAGCGTTCCACCAACTGGGGTGATTGGGCATACAAGGGCTTACCTTCAACCCGTGCGATGCTAGCGATGTGCTCGTCAAGCGCTTTGTTGAAGTTTTCCCAAGGGGTTTTCACGGTTTCAGGAACTTCGTGCTTGAGTTGGTCTAAAGCACTTTGCCGCTCGCCCATTTGTGCTTTTAAACCGTCCAATAAGCGCAGGCGATCGTTGATGTCCGACAGTAAATCATTGACTTCGTAAACGGCATCGTATTCAGCTTGCAGGTCTTGCGTGGTGTATTCCAATGCAGGATCAATGCTGACTTGAATGGCTTGCTCGAACTGCTCACCGTTAACGGTTAAGCGAGCGGTGTAGTTGCCAGGCAATACCTGTGGACCCATGGGCGGGCCACCGAAGAGGCCGGCAGACACTTGATCGGTGCGGCTACGCGGGCCATCAATGCTGAGATCCCAGGTGATGCGATTCATGCCTTTAGCTTTGGGCGCATCGTCAATGGTGCGAATGACTTCCCCCTGGCTGTTTAGAATCTCTAAGCTTAACCAGTCGTTATCGTCTGTTTTGTCGTCTTCTTTTTTATCAGCTTCGGGAATATCGTTGAGCTGATAGGTCAACAAAGCACCATAGGCAGGATTGGGAGCAATCCAGCGATGATCACCCTCGCCATAGCGCGTAAAGCTACGTGCGTGGCGGAAGGTTTCGCGCACGGGATATAAATGCGCGGTGTGCTCTTCGAGTTCTTTAGACCATTGCTGCACTGGCGTGGCGTCTTCCAGAATCCAGATCGCACGGCCGTGGGTGCCTAAGATTAAATCGTTGCGGCGCGGGTGCTGCACGATATCGTGAACGGCCACGGTGGGCAGGTTTTTGCCATCTAATTCTTGCCACGAATCGCCTTTATCGGTGCTGACAAACAAACCGAACTCAGTACCGGCGTAGAGCACATCAGGATTACGCTGGTCTTCACGAACTACCCACACCCAGGCGTTATCGGGCAGGCCGTCGGTCACGCGTTTCCAGCTGCGGCCGAAGTTCTCGGTACGATAAATATGCGGTCGCAGATCGTCGAACATATGACGATCAAAGGCGATATATGCCGTGCCAGCGTTGGTTTGCGATGGCTCGATATGAGAAACCGGTGAAAACTCATCCACGCCCGATGGGCGCTTGAGTTGTTTCCATTCTTTACCGCCATCACGGCTTAATTGAATGTTGCCATCGTCGGTGCCCACCCAAAGTACATCGGCGGTGTGGGGTGATTCGGCCAAACTGATGATGGTGGTATGCCACTCGGCCACGGTGTTTTCGTACCACGCCGGACCACCAGCGGGGCCTTGTTTGTCGGGGTCGTTGGTGGTGAGATCGGGGCTGATGGTGGTCCAAGAATCGCCAAAATCGGTAGTTTTAAAGACCACATTGCTACCAAAATACACCGTCATCGGATCATGCGGCGACTGAATAATGGGGCTGTTCCAATTGAAGCGATAGGGCAGCTCACCCACCGGGCCGCCATCGTTGCGGCGGGTTTGTGGATTGATATCAAGCTGCTGACGGCTGGCTAGATTGGTGCGGAAAATCGCACCGCCTTGGGCTTCAGAGATGAACACATTCTCGTCTTCAGGGTGAGGAACCACCCAATAGGCATCGCCAAAGCTGAACATATGCCAGTCGTCGGTGTAGACACCGGCAAACTCACGGCTGCGTGCGGGGCCGATCCAAGTACCGTTATCTTGTAAACCACCGCCCACACGATAAAACGGACCCGATCCGTTATCGGCAAAGACCTGATAAAACTGACCTAAGGGCAGGGTGCGAGATGGTGTCCAGTTTTTGCCATGATTCAACGAGAACGCAACGCCGCCGTCTTGACCCACCCACATGCGATCGGGGTTTTGTGGATCAATCCACATGGAATGGAAATCGATATGAATGCTAGGCGCGATGCGTTGCCAGGTTTTACCGCCATCGATACTTTCTTGTAGCAGGCTGGAAACGGCATATAGATGGTTTTCGTCGACCGGATCAACGCGCATATCGGTGTAGTACAAGCCGCGCGAAACAATGTTGACGTCGTCGGTGACTTTAGTGAAGGTTTCGCCACGATCGGTGGAGCGGAACAGAGTGCCTTCGTCTGACTCAGCAATCACATACACCACATTCGGGTTGCTGGGCGCTATTTTAACGCCAATACGGCCCATCAGCTTGGGTAAACCCTTGGTGATGCGTTTCCAGGTTTTACCGCCATCGCTAGACTTAAAAATACCGCCGTCTTCACTACCGGTGCGGTGGGTCCAGGGTTTGCGTTCAAAGCGCCACATGGCGGCAAATAAAATGTTTGGATTACTGGGGTCGATATCCATATCGGCAACACCGTGGTATTCGTCGATATAGAGTGTTTTTTCCCAATTCTCACCACCATCGATGGAACGAAATACACCGCGTTGTTCGCTGGGGGCGTAGATATTGCCCAACGCGCCCACAAACACGGTGTTTTCGTCGTGGTTGGAAACCAAGACACGGGAGATGTGGCGGGTGTCTTCTAAACCTAAGAACGACCAATGCTCGCCGCCATCGTTACTGCGATAAACACCGGCACCAACTGAAACAGAATTACGAACATTCGACTCACCGGTACCAGCGTAGATGACGTCGGGATTACCGGGGGCTACGCCCAAATCGCCAATGGAGGCAACTTCTTGTTGGTCGAAAATCGGTTCGAAACTCATGCCGGCATTGGTGCTTTTCCAAATGCCACCAGAGGCAGAACCAACATAAACGGTGTTAGGGTCGCCGGCCACCCCTTCTACATCGGCCACACGGCCACTCATATTGACCGGGCCAATAGCGCGCCAGTTTAAATTGGCAAACGGATCAGTGTTCTCGTCTTGGGCATAAGTGCTTGAAGATAAAGCCAAACCCATCATCGCGACTAATAAAGTGCTGCGGGAAAGTCGTCGAGGCATTACAAACTCCCAGTACTGATTTTTTTAGCTCCAGGAATGTACCACAGCTGTTTAGAGTGACTGGGATATGAGATCAATTCTGCGGCGTACGGTATGACAGTTCCGCTTGTTGGTTTAAGCGCAACGCAACTTCAATACTTACGCAATGGCTGGAATTGAAACAAAAAAAGGGAGCGCTTGGCGCTCCCAAATTGCTGATGTGACCGGAAACGACTCGCTTGGGGGATAGCGAGTGGTTGCTTAGGTGGCTACTGATCTTTTTCGTCTTTAATGATTTGTAGATCGCGCAGTTCAACCGAACCTGGGCTGTAGGTGCGCATAATCTCAGTGAGGTTGTTTTCGACTAAGCGTAAGTCTTTGGGCTGGATACCGGCAATGGCGGGTAAGCCAACGGCACCTAAAGTTAAGCACTCTTTACCGGGAAGATTGTTTTCGAAAGCATTACAGGTAATGCCTGAGCTGGATACACGGTCGCAACTGCTGCCCACTCGTGAGCCTGTGCAACGCTTTTTGTTTTTCTTGATTAAACGTTTGGCGCGATACGCCACTGAATACAGGCCATATTCTTCTAAATATTCTTCACCCAGAGCCAAGCCTTGATTGACTTGTTCTTCATTCATTTTGCTCTTTAGGCCAACATGATAATTAACAAAGCCTTTGACCTTTTTCTCGGCTGAAACATACGACCAAGCCAGAGCTTTAACCATGTTTTTCTCAACGCCATAGCCTTTTTGATGCATATAGGCGATACGGTACTGTGAGAATTTGTCGCCGTATTCGGCTAAGCGGTAATACAGTTTATAGGCTTGTTCGTAATTTTTATCCTTATAGGCTGCATCGGCTTGTTCTTGTAATTTGGTATAGGCCTGCACGGCGTTAACGTTACCGCCGTCGACACCATTGGTGCCTTGCAGGTTATTACCGAATGCGAAAGAGGGCTGGCTGTCTGTTTGAGCAAAGCTCAGGGTGCTGAACATCAGCAAGGTAATTAAAAGGACTGTGCGCATAATTGTTCTCCGAGATAAACCACCTTGGCACTGAGATTAATACTATATTTTTCGTATGTCAATTTTCGTCGTTAAAGAATGGCTATTCTGCAAAAAAATCTCATGATTCAGATGTTTCCGGCTTTTTGTTCGGTTTGGACTTTAGAAATCAAGTATTTAGAAAGTGTTAATGCGAAGCTGCTAATTGCTAGCTCTATCTTGAACGCTCGATGTGTAATAAAGCGGGGGATTCGCTACAATCGAAGCGTAAAAGGTGAGATCAGCAATAGGAAATGAAGGTCAGGAACTATGTCAGAACACCAAATTGATCCTAAAGTGACTCGTTACAGGGAAGAGTACCGCAAGAACAACATCATCAAGTTTTACAATGGCTGGGCGCATTTAGCCTTCACCAGCATTGTGACGATTATTGGGGTGGTGTTTTGTTTTCAGCAGGTTGAGGCCGCGCAAAATTGGGAATGGTGGGCTTTGCCCGCTGCATTTTTATATGCCAATTTTGCTGAATACTGGGGGCATCGTGGCCCCATGCATAAGCCCTATAAGGGTTTGAAGATTATTTACCAACGTCATTCGGCTGAGCACCATCGCTTTTTTACCCACAAAGATATGGCGTTTGAAAGCAGCCGCGATTTCCAGGCGGTGTTATTTCCCGCCATCATGGCCTTGTTCTTTATTGGCTGTTTTGCCGTGCCATTTTGGGTGTTGCTGGCTTTTATTGTGACGAGCAATTTTGCTTGGTTAGCCGTGGCCGGTGGTTTGATCTACTTCCTCAACTACGAGTGGCTACACTTTGCTTATCATTGTGATGAAGACTCGTGGATTGGCCGTTTACCCGGAATGGCTAAGCTGCGTTGGTTGCATCAAGTGCACCATAATCAAGCCTTAATGGCGCACTATAACTTCAATATCACTTATCCCATTTGGGACCTTGTTTTTGGCACTTTATACCGCGAAAAACAAGACGAAGCTAAAGCCATTAATAACGATGTGGAAGGCGTTGA
>JAKSCJ010000452.1 GCA_022360675.1 Lysobacterales bacterium | reverse complement strand
GGTAGAACGTGTTGTTAATTATGTTGAACAAACGGCCGAGGTTCATAGCAAAGGCCGCTATGAACATTACATGCTGAAAGAAATTCACGAACAGCCCAAAGTGGTTCGTGACACCATGGCCGCTGTACTAAACACAGAGGGCTTTGCCGAGACCTTTATTCACGGTGAGCTGGCAGAAAAACTCGCCCAAGCTCAGTGTGTTCATATTATTGCTTGTGGTAGTTCATGGCATGCGGGCTGTGTGGCGAAGTACTGGTTAGAGTCTTTCGCGCAGATTCCTTGTAGTGTGGAAATTGCCAGCGAGTATCGTTATCGCAAGCCCGTGGTTCCCGAGCATGCGGTGTTTATCGCTATCTCCCAATCGGGGGAAACCGCCGATACGTTAGCGGCCATGCGCTACGCGAAAGAAAACGACTATGCAGCGACTTTATCCATTTGCAATGTGGCCAACAGCACGATGGATAGAGAAAGCGATTTCACCTTAATGACCAAAGCGGGCGTTGAAATTGGTGTGGCCTCAACCAAAGCCTTCACCGCGCAACTCGTGGTCTTAGCGATGCTGGTTTTACGTGTGGCACAGTTAAAAGGGATGGATACTGAGTGTATCGCCGATGCTCAGCAGCAATTGAGGCAATTGCCCGAGGCCATAGAGAATGCGTTATCGTTGAATCCGCAAATTGCCACCATGGCATTACGCTTATATGCCTTCCAAAACATTTTATTCTTAGGCCGTGGCCACCATGCGCCGATTGCTTCAGAAGGCGCTTTAAAGCTTAAAGAGATTTCCTATATTCATGCCGAAGCTTATGCGGCAGGTGAGTTAAAGCATGGTCCTTTGGCATTGATTGATCACAATATGCCGGTGATTGCTTTGTGCCCTTGTGGAGAGTTGCTAGAAAAGGTCAAAGCTAATTTAGAAGAGGTCCGCGCGCGTGGTGGGCAATTGTTTATTTTGACCGACGATGGCGTGGTGCGTGGCACCTATGGCAAAGAAGACTTCCGTTTACGTTTGAATTTACCCGGCAGTTTCGTATCGCCCATTATCTATAATATTCCATTACAACTTTTGGCCTATCATGTGGCCTATCTACGTGGCACCGATATCGATCAACCACGCAACTTAGCGAAATCGGTAACGGTCGAGTAACTAAGCCCAACAGGCGGCACCACGCCATCGACGCCGATGGCGTGGTGTGTTTGCTTCAATATCGACAAGCATGATCGCTTCCTAGCCGTTGATTTAGGCTCGTGCACAACTGCCGAGCTTGATTTTTATCGCCAGCGGTTGCCAATAGCTGGGCTAAGCCTAAAGTGGCTTCTACATGGAGCGGAGAATGGTTTAAGACGCCGCGATACCATAATTCTGCCACTTGGAGCTGGCCGGCTTCTGCATAACGCTTACCAACGACGGTACCCATATCGGCATACCACGGGCGAATTTGCGCGATATCGCGTTGATAGCGTTCGGTCATGGCGTGGTAGGCGCGCTCGTAATATGCCAATGCTTGTTGTGGTTGCTGGCGCAAATCGCTAATCTCGCCTGAATTAATTAATACCTGCCAAGCATGAGGGTCGAGTTCTAAGGCGCGTTGATAATGCACCATGGCATCGTCGTAGCGGCCCAAAGCGGTTAGCACGAATCCCAGGGCTTTACGACTACGCACGCTATTGGGTTCCAAGCGTACAGCGTGTTCGGCCAAGGCTAAGGCGCGTTCCATCGCCGGGCGTGCGGCGTCGCTTTGAAACACACCAGCCTCAACAGCACTGCCCAAATTGGGGTACTTGATCTCGCTCACCTGCGGATTCCAGCGCAGCGTTTTTTGCACCAAGGCATTGGCTAAACCCGCTTGTGCGGTAGCACCCTGGGGGCGTAAAGCCATGCCTTGTTCGTACAAGCTAATGGCCATTTCGTTATCGGCACGGCGAATCTGGTGGTAGAAGTTATCGGCACGTTGAACCACGGCAGTGTAGGTTTCAGAAGGCTCCGTTGTTGCTGGCTTTGTGTGCTGGCTCGTGGGCATTGGCGTTAGCGTATTCGTGTCGTTGCTATCGCGCTCACGAGCAAAGAAGGTCATCAAAACCATACCTGCAACCGCTCCAATTAAGCCCGTTGTTCGCAACGATTTCGACTTTTGCGCTTTGGCTTGGGCCAGTTGAACAGCTTGATCGATATGCAGTTCTGGCGGCGAGTAAAGTTCGCTGGTTTTGGCCTTGCTGGCTGGTGTTGGTGCGGGTGATGCAGGCAGCGCTTCCACCTCGGCGATGAGCCGGTAACCGCGTTTGGGCACTGTTTCGATGTAAGCTGGTGTTTTCGGGTCGTCGTTAAATACCTTGCGCAAACGAGAGATACAGCGCAATAAGGCGTCGTCAGAAACCACCACATCAGACCAAACCTGTTCGATAAGCCGCTCTTTGCTAACCAATTGCTGCTGATGGTCACATAACACCTGTAAAACGGCGCACGCTTTAGGCTCGATGCGCACAGCCATGCTGGTTTCTTGGCTGGCTTCGACAGTGGGGACTGAATCGGAACCGCTTGGCTGCTGGTGCGCTAAGCCAGTTTTAAAATCAATAAGATAACTGCCGATACGGTAGTGTGATGTGGGCATGATTAGAGTGCTGGGCAGGGGGTATCAGCAAAATATCAGAAAAATGTCGGCGAATCATCAGGACACAATGTATTGCTTTAGCAGAGCATGAATCACCTCTGTTTTCTTGAACGATTTGTGAGCGCTTATGAAACGATTCATCACTCTGTTTTTCATTTTCATCATCGCCTGCAGCCATACTTGGGCTACGCAGGAAATGACCGTGCCTGAGCCGGTTACGGAGACCCAATTCACAGTTAAGCAATTACGCGACGATTTCCAGTTTTTTTATCGAACCTTAGCTGCCTCGCAATACGATTTATTCCACCGCACATCCAAGTCCGAGTACGACCAAGCTTTTGCCACCGCTTTGGAGCGTATTGATCAGCCCTTGTCGTTAGTGGAAGCCAAAAGATATTTCCAGCAATTTGCGGCACTGGCCAAAACGGCACACACTCGCATCGATTTTCCGGTACAAGCCTATCGCGAGTTCCTCGAGCGCGGCGGCAAGACTTTACCGCTGTATTTGCGGATTTCGGAGCAGGGTGCTTTTGTCGATGCCTACTATGGCGCGCCGAGTGTGCTAACACAGGATGCGCAACTGACCCATGTGAATGGTGAGCCTGTGGCTGTGTGGCTTAAAACGCTTTTTCGTTATTTATCGGCCGATAATGAGGCCCTGATGTGGGGGCTGGCAGGAGAGCAAATACCTTCGCTCTTATGGTGGCATGAAGGAGAAAAGGCTGAGTATCAAATTCGTTTTGTGGATACACAAGGCCGTACACACGAAATCAGCGTACCCACCTTAAATCGGGAGCAGCAACAGCAGTTTATTCCTGCGGCAGAAAACGACGATGCTGGCCTTCGTCAACAACGCATGCTGAATGCGCAAATCGCCTATTTGAAACCTGGACCTTTTTATCATGCCGAAGGTGAAAATATCTGGGATACCACCGCCTTTCATGCCTTTATCGATGAAGCATTTCAAGGTTTTCAAAAGGCTAATGCCAGCGAGCTATTAATCGACTTGCGCGGTAATCCCGGTGGAACCAATAGCTTCAGCGATCATTTACTCGCTTGGTTTGCGGATAAACCCTTCAAGTTTGCTGCCGATTTCCGCGTGAAAGTATCGCAAGCTGCCATGGATTCAAACCGAGCGCGCTTAGATCAAAGCACTGACCCCAAAGATGTTTCCCATCAGCTTGCAGCGTTTTACGCACAACACCAAAACGGACAAACCTTCTCGTTTCCACTGCCCGATTCGCAACCCCATACCGACCGACGCTTCAGCGGTAAGGTCTATGTGTTGATCGATCGCTTTTCCTATAGCAACGCTGTATCGGTAGCGGCCATTGTTAAAGACTACGGTTTCGGCACGGTGCTGGGCGAAAAGACGGCAGATTTAGCCACCACCCATGGCGCGATGGAACACTTTACCTTGCCTGAAACTGGCATTGTGGTTGGTTTTCCCAAGGCATTAATTGTTCGCCCCAATGGTGATACCCGCCCCGATGGCGTCAGCCCGGATGTCCCCTTAAAATTTGACAGCGCCAGCACAGCCCAACGTGATGTACTCAAACAAGCAATGGATGTGATTACCGCCAACCGCAGCCAGCCGAAAAGCAGGGCGCAATAAAGAATTGTTAGGTATTCGTAGAGTGGCCTTGTTGCTGCTCTATGAAGTTGAGCTGTTTTCGATTCAAAACTCCACTGTCTAAAATCGCTCATGTAGTCTGAGTACAATAAATCTATTCTTGCCATAGCAGAGCTATTGCCGATTTGGGCAAATCGCCATTTTATCTAACAGTATGGCTTTGCCCGCTATATTAATCGTCAATATAAAGACGCTTATTCATTTGTTTTTGAACGATAGTTCTAGTGGTGGTGTTGACTAGTAATATCGCAACACTCAGCGCTAAGTCTCTCTATTCACTACAGTCGTTAATTACTTTCAAATGTAACCACTTGCGAACTTTTTAACTTAGTTTATTAGAGTAAACGCTATTCTTTATGCTTATTCACAATTGGTCATAAGAACTGTGTTGCCATTAATGTCTATATGTGATTAAGTGACTGTAACGGTATTGCAACGG
>JAKSCJ010000400.1 GCA_022360675.1 Lysobacterales bacterium | reverse complement strand
TCGTTAATTTGTCTTTGAACGCTGAGCTGGTGGTGCTGAGTAGCTGTGATAGCGCGCGTGGCCAGCAGCTGGAAGGTGAAGGTGTGCTTAGCATTGCTCGCCCTTTTTTTATCGCAGGCGCGCGGCAAGTTGTCGCCAGCTTATGGCAGGTTTCGGATCGAGCAGGCGCGGCGTTTATGCAGCAGTTTTACCAGCATTACCAAGCGCACCAAAATGCTTCTGCCGCTTTAATGGCGGCCAAACTATGGATGAGTCAGCAACGTGAGTGGTCGCATCCGTACTACTGGGCAGGCTTTGTGATACAGGGCGACTGGCAGAGTAAAGCTGATCAGAATGGAAAGGGAGCGGATGAAATGAGTTCGCGAGAAGCCACGGCGGGTGAAATGGCTAGTCTGCACGCACAGTAATTGCGCGTGTCAGTAAGCCATTACGCACCGGCTTGTACGGCATCCACTGGCGGCAATGGAACATGTAAGGTGGCGCAGATGGCACGAATGAGCTCTAATTCGCTCACATTGATTTCGCGATCATTAAAGGCCACGGCCAATAAACCTCGGACAAAGATTTCTTTCTCGCTGGGGCGCAGGCCATCGAGTTTATTTAAGGCCTGAATTAAGCGCTGCGACCAAATATCGGGCGGCGCGTAATCGGGAATAGTTTTAAAACCTAATTCATCCATACCCTCTCGATACGCTTGATCTGCCGGGTGCAGGTTTTGTTCTTCTCGAGCTAGTAAAGCGAGCACCAAAGCGGCTTCGTCTTTGCATTGCTTTAATAATAGGCGGCCACGATGGCGGGTACGAGCGATGTGCAGGCTTTCTTCCAGATACAGGTGAATCATGCGGCTGAGCATGAACGAAAAGACGGCCCGTGAACCTTTTTGCACGGCTACCATTTCAATGAGCTGTAAAAACTCTAGTAATTCCCGCCGCGAGCGTCGTTTCAATGCAGGTAAAGCCAATTCCACCAGAGGAATACGTAGTTCTTCTTGGCAGATGTCCCACATTTGAAACAGGCTGCGGACTTGGTCTTCCATTTCCACGCCGCCTTGTTGGGCAATCTTGAGATATTGCTGTTCGCGTAGCTCACTGAATTTACTTAGCAGCAAATACAAAACAAGCGCGGGTGCGCGCTGGGGCGTGCGGGCTGCATAGGTGAGGTGATCGGGAATGGCTTGGGACAACACCGCCGCGTATAGCACCTGCTGCCAGTGGGGATTGCCAATACCGGAGATAATATTGCCAGGATCAAGAATATTGATACCCGGCGCGCTTTGTGCCGCTTTTTGTTGGGCTTCTTCATTGGCCAGTTTGCGCTTGTGATTGGCGGCAATGCGTTTCAGCTCGCCCTCTTGAAAGGTAGGTTCCAAGGCCTGAATGCGCTCGATCAATGGTGGATGCGTAGCAAACCAACGCTCGGCACGTCCGTTGGCAAACAGCATATGGTCGATTTCTTCGCTATCGCTGGCCAAAAATGAGCCAGAGTTGGCCTGGCGCTGGTTGAGCGCGGCGATCTTCTTTAAGGCTCCGGCCAGGCCTTGGGGATTACGCGTGAACTGAACAGCTGAGGCATCGGCCAGGGTTTCGCGCTGGCGCGAAACGGCGGCTTTGATCATGCGCGCAAACAGCAAGCCTAAAGAGCCGATAGCCAATAGCGCAAACGACAACATCATGATGCCGCCGGTACCACGACGGCTGCCGCCAGCGGCGTAACGGAAGTGATACAAGCCCTTGCGCCCCACAATGGCGATGGCGGTTATGCCAAATAACAAGCCCACTAAGCGGATATTCAAGCGCATGTCGCCGTTGAGAATATGGCTGAACTCGTGGGCGATAACACCCTGTAACTCTTCGCGATTGAGATGTTCTAGCGTGCCGCGTGTTACCGCCACGGCCGCATCGCTGAGGCTGTCGCCGGCGGCAAAAGCATTGATGGCTGACTCTTGCTCTAAGACGTAAATATCGGGTACCGGAACCCCTGAAGCAATGGCGATTTCTTCCACCACATTGCGCAAGCGTTTGAGCTGCGGGTCGGTGGTGTCTTCGTTCACCCGATCACCGCCTAAGTCGCGGGCAATCTGGCCGCCGCCCGCGCGCAGGCTGGCGGCACGAAAAAAGCTGGCGCTGACGATAAACAGCAAGGTTGCCGCCGCACTCAGGCTTAACATGGTGAAATGTTCGCCGAGCGCCTGACCGCTAAAGAGTGTGGCTCCTTCCTGGTGATCACCAAAAACCAAGTATATGGTCGCAGTAATTGTGACCACGATGCAGAACACCGCCACCACAAACAGCAAAAGTAGTTGGCTGCTATTACTGCGCGCCTGTTGTTGGGCACGGAAATAATTCATGGCAAAACTCGTTACTAATCAACTGGTGCTCGCCAGAGTGGGCGAGGTCGATAACAGCAAGCAGTAACGGATTTAATTGAAACTGACCTGGGGGGCCTCGCGTTTTTTCTTGTCTTCGATATCCAGGAGTTCCGCGCCTTTAAAGCCGAAATTACCAGCGATAAGGTTAGCGGGGAAACTCTCGCGCAGCGTGTTGTATTCCATTACCGAGTCGTTATAAGCCTGGCGTGCGAAGGCGACTTTGTTTTCGGTGCTGGTGAGTTCTTCACTCAGCTGCTGCATATTTTGATTGCCTTTGAGATCAGGATACGCCTCGGCCACGGCAAATAAGCGGCCTAAAGCGCCGCTTAAGCCCTGTTCGGCTTGGGAGAGTTGACGCATGGCGTCGGGATTGCCGGGATCGCTCATGGCTTGCTTCAGGCCACCAACGGCTTGGTTCCGCGCCTGAATCACGGCTTCTAAGGTTTCGCGTTCGTGCTTCAGATAGCCTTTGGCCACTTCCACCAAATTGGGAATCAGGTCATAGCGGCGGGTGAGTTGAACATCGATTTGCGCAAAGGCATTTTTATAATGATTACGGTAAGCCACCAAACGGTTGTACAGATTGATGACGAAAAATACCGCCAGCACAATGAGAATAAGAAACACCCACTCCATACACTAACCCTCCGCGAAACTACGATCGATAGCAACGATTGTAGCAGCTTGAGATGACGGCTTGAATTGATCAAAAACTTGATTTTTCAGCTTTTTATAAGCTCTGACACATTTGAATGCGGTAAGCTGTTAACGCTTGTTGGGCGCCAGTAATAAACGCTGATCGGTGGTTCGCTGCTGTTGCCATTGCAGAGCGTTGAGCCCCAGGGCTTCAAAAGAGAGCGGTTTACTTTGCGTTTGCGGTGTCCAGCTGCTAAACCACCAGCCGTGTATTTCCACGGCTTCTTCCACGGCTTCGACTAGCCACAAGGTGGCGGGGGAGTCGCTGTTTTCTTGTTGAATCCGCAGGCCAGAATCCCAAAAGCGCAATACCATGATGCGCTCGGGTTGCCGTTGTTTATTATTCTCCGGTGAATCTAACGCTTGCTGATCTTGCTCCGGGTCTTGATAGCGCAAAACTTTGACGGCTAAGCCCTGGGCTGCGCGACCACCGTGGTCTTCCAAAAATAAGGGCAATTCGGACGGTTTAGGGTCGGGATGTAAAATGCGAATGATATCGCTGGGCCTTGGCGGTCCGGCTTGCCACTGCCAGCCAGCCTCATTTAACGATTGGCGAATAGCGCTGATTGACCCCAACCACTGAAGATTAAAAGGTTCGCTGGCTTGGCCGATCCAACTGCGCTGCTGAGGTAGTTGTTGCCAATATTGCTGTTGCCATTGCGCCATGCTGATGTGCTCTATGTTCACTTTAGGTGCCAACACCATCAGCTGATATGGACCGCGTAAAATGGTGCTGCCAATTAAAGCCAGCGCAAAACTCATATAAAAAGTCAGCAATAGCGGCCGCGCCGGATGCCAGGCCGAAGCCCGTACTCGTAAGCCAATACCCACAATGGTGCACCAAACCGTGCTGAGCAAGATGGCAGCAACCAAACCGCTGAAGCTGGCCAATTGGAAGTAAGCGCGGGCAATGAACGCCAGCAAAATAAACAAGGCAGCGCTTAAGTACAGCCATTTACGGCGGCTGGCGCGTAAATCGCGGGCCATCAAAATAGGAAAGAAGCCCAAAACGGCACTCGTGTAGGTGGCGGCTAAGTCGGGGAATTGCCCCCATTCGGCCAAATACTCGGGCCACTGGGGCAATAGTTTCAACAAGCTTTGCATAAGCAAGGCCAACAAAGGCGCACCCAAAGCGGCGACTAACCAGTGCACCAAGGTGGAGCGCCGTTGTTTAAAAGCAAGCCAGCCACTAACACTCAGCAAAACCGTACTCAGCACATAGGGTTTGCTGATTTGTAGCATGAGCAGTAAAGGCCAGTCGGCCACATGGCTACGCAGCGCCAAAGCCCAGCGGGCGCTGAGTTGGTCTAAATCGGGTGTGCCCGGAATTACCGCATACAACAAGGTGGTGGTGAAGACGCTTAAGGTAACGGCAAGCACCAAACCCAGCATGGCGATGGAGAGTAAATCGCCGCGCGCCGGGATCACCAAAGGACCAATATAGTGTTCTAAACGTGGATGACGGCGCAGGGTAGCCACGGCCCGCTTCAATAACCAAGGCGTGCGGCGGCTTAAGGTGCGATAAATTCCGCGCACCATCAAATACACCAACCAGCAACTGACCACCACGATACCCAGCAACACACTTAAGCGCAGGGTATAGGCACTGGCTACGTCTAAAGATGCGCCTAAAACCACACCGGGGATCAAATACGCGGGCGACCACGCAATGCCTGCAACAATGGCTGTGGGATAAAACTGGCGTGGTTTCATGGCCAACATGCCCGCCACCACCGGCACGATGGGCCTAAGTGGTCCGACAAAACGCCCGATAACGACCCCTAAAATACCGCGTTTACGAAATAGCGCGCGCCCTTGTTCAAACAGCTCGGGCCAACGATTAAAAGGCCAGCGGCTGGCCAATGAATCACGATACCGACGTCCCACCCAATAGCTGAAGCTGTCGCCCAAGATGGCCCCCACCGAAGCCGTGGCCCAGGCCATGTAAAAATCCACCAAACCTAAGCCAATTAACGCACCTAAGGCGAATAAAATCATGATGCCGGGAATTAAAATTCCCACCACCACGATGGATTCGGTAAACGCCACAATAAAGATGATGAGACCTGCCCAAGTGGGATTGGCCACCAGCCACTGGCTTAGGCTGTCGATCCAGGTGTTATCCGCCATGGCGACAACTGTGGGCGATGATATGCGTCATAAATACATTGCTATGGGGTTGATGGGCTTTAGCTTTTTTACAACTAAAGAAAACAAGACGGTTTCGCTGACTTGAATCGGCACCGAAACGCCACCACGCGTATTATCGAACAAATAGCGTTTCAACTGGACGAAATGCCCACAATCAGTCGATATCTTTTAACAGTATGATGCGAATTATCACGATAACGCATCGACTGCCAGCAGGAGAATTACACTTATGTCCGATACCGCCAACTCGTTAGCGGGAAAAACCCTCTTTATCACCGGCGCATCCCGTGGCATTGGTGAAGCCATTGCTGTGCGCGCCGCGCGTGACGGGGCCAATGTGGTGATTGCCGCGAAAACCAATCGTCCACATCCCAAACTGCCTGGCACCATTCACACGGCGGCCGAAGCGGTGGAAGCCGCTGGCGGTAAGGCCTTGCCCTTGGTAGTGGATGTACGCGATGAAGAGGCGGTGGAAGCGGCCATGGCCCAGGCGGCCGAGCACTTCGGCGGCATCGATATTTTAGTGAACAATGCCAGCGCTATTTTCCTGGCGGGCACCATGGAAACCCCCATGAAACGGGTGGATCTCATGTTCAATGTGAACGTGCGCGCCACCTACATGTGTTCACAAAAAGCCTTACCGTATTTGTTGAAGAGCGATAATCCGCATATTTTGAATTTGGCACCGCCTTTGAATATGGCGCCCCACTGGTTCGCCAAACACACGGCCTACACCATCGCCAAGTACGGCATGAGCATGTGCGTTTTGGGCATGGCTGAGGAATTCCGCGAGCGTGGGGTGGCGGTGAATGCGCTATGGCCGCGCACGGTGATCGCCACTGCCGCGATTAATATGATCGACGGTGTGAAAACCGAATACTGCCGTAAGCCCGAAATCCTCTCTGATGCCGCCCACTGCATCTTAACCACGCCTAGTCGTGAGTTGACGGGCCAATTTATTTTGGATGACGAAATCCTGGCCAAGCATGGTGTGACCGATTTAGATGCCTACGCGGTATCGCCGGGCCAACCTTTATTGCCCGATCTGTTCTTGGATTGATCGCAGGCATTGCTTGCCAACATAAAAAAACCGGCAGTGTTGCCGGTTTTTTTAT
>JAKSCJ010000268.1 GCA_022360675.1 Lysobacterales bacterium | reverse complement strand
TCGTACATAAGTAATGACGAGTTTATTGATCAAATTATTGATGATTTAGCTCAAGACTTTAAGTCAATTGCTGATAAAGAAGATTTAGCAATAAAAAAAGCATCATTTAAAGAAGCCTTTTTAAAAGGTGTAAATAGGGTTGTTGATTATTATCATTTATCATCGCGAAACTACGAAGAAAATGGGAATAATGAAAATAATCATCTAAATTTTTCGGGACTTTATTCTGATCAGTTTCAGAGTCTTGCTGGTCGATACGAGAAACAAACAGGTGATAGAACTAAAGAGGTTAAAGAATTACGCTACCTGTACTACACAGTTTTAGCTTTGAAGCGCAGAATTGGTGCGTTTGCTGGAGATATGGGTGTGCTGAGTAGTCGCTGTTCAGAATTGTTAGAGCGATTAAATCCAAAGCAACTTAGTAGTTCGATCAATAAACGCCAAGACATGGCATTTTATGATCATTACATTAAAACATTTTGTGATCGTTCGTTTAAAGATCTTTTTATCTTCTGTAAAGATAATGAATTTCTGGGAGCAACCTATCCCAGTAAAGATCAAGCACCTCTCGTTATTCATAGTACAACTCATAAGAATATTGCTGAAGTTAAAAGTTTTCTTCGGTATGAGCATTATGAAAAATGGCGAGCTTGGATACTAAATCCGAGTAATGATGAGACTGAGGTGAAGATCGAGAACCCAGGAGCTAATGCACTTGCAGTTCTTAATTCGTTTTTTATCGAAATTCCAACGAGCACTCCTATTGCCGTTCATGAGTTGGCACATCGAGTTATTCGGGAGTTTTATGGAAAATACATACGATACGAACTGCTCAATTATGAAAATCGGTATGGGGTGCTAGGCGATTTTTTGCGAAAGTATTTCATCAGCATGGATGAACTGCATAAAATATTTAACAAAGGAAATAACGACTTTATTCATGTTGAAATTCTCGCCGATTTACTTGCTGCCTGTCGCTGTGGCCCATCTTATTTATACGCATGGTTGATGGAGGTTTTGCCATCTGAGCTTTTAGATACCGTACATATGGTTGATGAGTTTGAGCGTGTGTCGTTAGGAAGTTTAAAAAGAATGATTAACGATGATAAGCTCGATTATTATAATGAGCTTCCTCTAGATTATATTCGTGGTGCTTTTGTATTAGAACTCACTAAAGGCGTATGTGATTTAACTGAAGACGAATGCGCACTTGAACTTACGGAAGGATTTCGGAGTTATTTGCATTTGATGCTTGATGTTCGATATCGAGCAAACCAAGATTTGATTGCCGAATGGCGACGCTTTCCTAGTCTTGTGCGTAAAGTGCTTGTGGGCAGTGGTTTTTTGCAGACTGCTGCTAAGTTTCGTTGCTTCTTTTCTAATAAAAAATCGCACTCAACTAAAGAGTCTACATCGACGCCTTATAAGGCTGAAAAGAGTTATGACTTCATACGAGCTCAATTACTTTCTACAGATTATAACAACTATATGCAGCATCAATATGAAGAGTACGTACAAGGGAATGAAGTAGATTGTATTTCTGACTTTAAACCGATCTTTTACTATAGAGGAGAAGCGATAGACCTATCGTGGAGAATTGTCTGGATTTCGATATCGTCGACATTGAAACAATTGAGCGATGGTTTTGTGAGTAGAAGTAGGGACGGTCAGCAGCAGGCAGAAAATGCATCATCTGTGATCTTAAAACTTATTTCAAGATTCTTTTATTTTGATGCTTTGGCAAAAGAAGACTATGTCGCAAAGCTATCTTCCTATCAAGAATTGCTTCATTCTTTTACGGTAACCTCTGACGATTTATCTAGCAGTGATGATCAAGGTGATATACACAAGAAGAAAAGAATTACTCTTAGTATAAAAAAGAGAGAAGATAGTAGTAATGAGAATAGTCATCAAATTAGGAGCGATCAATTTATTTCTAGAGAGCTGCGATATCTAGGGCATATTGAGAATTTAACCAAAGGTGAGGAAAGCTCGGTTTATTTTTCTTTTGTTGACGATGGAGTTGGTCATGGGCCTGGAAAGGAAAATGAATCTAGCTTAAGCTTTAATACGCCTATCCGCTACAGCTATAGATTGAATGGAGCTGCTGGAGAAAAGCAGGACGATGTGGAGGGCGTAACCATACAGAAACATCGAATGATGGTGCTTGAGTTTAGGGTTTTATCACAGAATACAACGCAAAATGTTGAGTCTAGAGCAGATTTATTAAAAAAAGATGATCAATACAGCGTTGATTTAACAACAAGCGCCCCTATGGCTGAGGGTATTGTGCTTGGTACCTATGATCATTTTGTTCTTGCTTCTTATCAAGACACTGCTGGTTTGGTTTTCAGAAATGATTTCTATCCAAGTATGATACAGAAGTCTGCTTATGTGCGTCGGCGCTCTATTATGCCCATCTCAACCGATGCGTTTCCTAGTAAAGAAAAATTTACAATAATTGGCTTTATATTAATTGGATTGAAGTCGCATTCTTTACGATGGCTTTTCTTGGCTTGGCTTGAAGATAACAAAAATACCGTATTGGGTGGTGTTAAAATTTATGATTTTATTGGTGGTATATTTTTTAGCCAAGGGTGGGAGGATATTGTTTTAGCAATAAAGCCACCTAATACTTCAACAGATCGAGGTGATAAGAGCGAGTACTGTGACATTTACTATAATTCATTACTCAACTTTGTTACTCAAATGGCAGAGCACCCAATAGTAACAACGACAGATACCGTATTCACTGAAAGGATATATGCTGAAAAGCCTCGCAGTTTAGTTAGTAAATTTCGTATTTGTGTTGATCGTTACTCACACTTTGTTAACCATTTCAAAGAAGAGTTTGAAAGTGAAATAATAGAAGGCAAGTTAAGTTTGATTATTACCAGTGGTTATTTTGATTACGAGGTGACAGTTAATGCGAGTAGTGATGAGATAGTGAAAGATATATGGAAACGATTGGCTGAAACCAAAGGTGTTGACCGTATTGTTACTGATGTGGGTTTTTACTGTCCACGCGTGCACCCAAACTTTTGTGGATATTCAATCGAAAACGATTAAAAGCCATCAGCTCTGGCCCCAATCAAACGACAGCACCGCGTTAAGTTGCTCGTGACCAAAAATCTGCGCAATGACGCGATCGATGCCCACGGCGACACCGCTGCATTCGGGTAAGCCGGCTGTTAGGGCCGCTAATAGGTGCTGATCGATGGGGGCGGTGTTTTGCTGGAACTGCTTTCTGAGTTCGAGGTCGTTGTTGAAGCGTTGGGCTTGTTCTTCGGCATTAGTGAGTTCTTGGTAGCCATTGGCCACTTCAATTTGCCCCATGAATAACTCAAAACGCTCGGCCACAGGTGGCGTATCGTGGCGAATGCGCGCTAGCGCGGCTTGGTTGAGTGGAAAGTCGTAAACGAAGGTGAGTTGGCCGGGGCTGAGTTGTTGGCGCATGGCCACACCGTATACAAAGTCTTGCAGAACGGCGGTGTTTTCTTCGTGGGCGGCGCTTAAACCGTGTTTTGTAGCTTGAGCAATCCAACCTTCACGGTTTAGTGTAAATGGATCGAGATCCAATAATTCTTGATGTAATTCGCGGTAGGTGAAGCGCCGACAAGGCCAGCTCGACTTGCCTTGTTGGTTGTCATTGAGTTCATGGTTCACGGCCAGCAATCGACGGACCAAAGCTTCCACCTCGTCCATTAATTGATGGTAATGCCAACCCACCCGATACCATTCCAGCATGGTGAATTCCGGGTTATGCCAACGCCCGGCTTCGCCTTTACGAAAAACCTTGCCTAGTTCGTAGATGTCGCCGCTGCCATTGGCTAATAGGCGTTTATGGAAATACTCGGGCGAGGTACGCAGCCACCGTTTGCCAGTATTTGCGAGTTCGTTTGAGCGCGATTCGTCTGCACAGGGCTCGTCGTGAGTGGCGATGCTTTCAATTTGCGGGTCGCTCACCGCCGCCTGACTGAGCAGCGGTGTTTCCACTTCCATGACTTGGCGTTCGTTGAAGAACTGACGAATAAGCCCAATCAGCTGCGCACGCTGGCGCAGCTGATTGATCGAAGCACGGTTTTGCCAGGGCTTATGAGGCTGGCTCATGCGTTTTCGTCTTGCAGAATCTTCAACTCAATCCCCAAAGGCCGCACGGCGGCTTGTTCGTCGTGGAGATCCTGGGCAATGAGTGGACGCTGCTGTAACCACTGGGCGGGAACGGTGAATTCCAAGGTGTGTTGTTTGATACACAAGCGAAACGCGGGCATAGCCTGGGAGCTACGCGAGCGATGCAGCAATACCGATAAGCGCATCAGCATTAGCACCTGAGCGGCCACATTGTGCAAGCGGCGCGGCATGTCGTCGTGCCAGTCGGCACCGATAGCGCGGCGGTGATGCTCGGCTAAGAACGCCATGAAACGCTGTTCTAGCCGCGAAAACCCGGCCATATCGGAATGACGCAGCAGGTATCCACTGTGGCGCTGGTAGCGGCTGTGTGAAATACCTAAACCAATTTCGTGGACATCGCAGGTCCAGGCCAGTAATTCGCGGTGGGCGGATTTTAATGCCCAATCTTCGGTGGCCTGATCAAATAATTGCAGAGCCGTTTCGCGCACACGCCGGGCTTGGGGTTTGTCCACACCATAGCGTGTGGCCATGGCCTGAATGGTGGTGTTGCGCGGATCCGTATGGGAAAAGCGGCCCAGTAAATCGTACAACAACCCTTCGCGCAGGGCACTTTGGCCTACTTTTAATTGCTGAATATTTAAGGCTTCGCAGAGTGCGTCGAGAATCAATACACCGCCCGCGAACACCGGTGCGCGGCGCTCGGATAAACCCGGCATTTTCAGGTTGTCGGTGCGACCGTGATCGATTAAACGATCAATTAAGCGGTTCAAGGCGGCGCGGTCGATACCGTGATCTAACCACCCGGCCTTACGGCAAATGGAACTCACGGCGCGTAGCGTGCCCGAGGTACCCACAGCCTCTTGCCAGCCTAATTGGTGGTAGTTTTCCACCAGGCCTTGGAGGTCGCTGAGTAGCGCGCTTTTCGCCTTTTTCCAAATAGATTTACTGAGTTTTTGGTTGGGGAAAAAACGTTGGGTAACGGTGACACAGCCGTATTGCAGGCTCTCGGTGAGTTGCGGGGTTTC
>JAKSCJ010000254.1 GCA_022360675.1 Lysobacterales bacterium | reverse complement strand
GGGTGGGTGGGGCTGCGGTTTTAGCTTGGCGTAGGTTCCAGAGTGCAGTACTCAAGTATTTACTGGGTAACCGCCATGCATTCGATTTCGACCCGTGAATTTAATGCCAAGCCGGCGGCGGCCAGAGCGCTGCGGGCTGGTTTATGTTTTTGAAAATAAGTGACATAAACCTCGTTCATGGCGCTCCATTCGTCGATATCCGCCATAAAGACCGTGCATTTCACCACATCGTCCAAACTGGCGCCCCAGCGCTCCAGGCTGGTTTTGATGTTCTCCATGGCTTGGCGGGTTTCGCCTTGAATTCCACCTTTCGCCAGCTCCCGTGTGCCGGGAATATTGCCAATTTTCCCCGAAAGAAAAAGAAACTGTCCTACCCGAACGGCGTCTGAAAAAGGAAGGTCAGAGCGAGCGCCGGGCGGGTTTAAATATTCGGGTTTAACGTCGCCGGTATCGGCCCAAGCACTCGAGCTGAGGCTTAAAGTCATGCTGCCGATAAACGCCAGAGCTGCCCCAGCTTTATTGATTCGAGACGAGTTCATTATTGCTCCTGCACAGTGTGGTGAGAGGGCTGATTGTACTGGCTTTTCTGTGGCGATCACGAGCCTAGTCAGAGCTTAATCTCAATAGTGGGAGCGGCATTAATTATATATTTTGAATATGCATTCAAATTAGTTAACATGAATAATTTTTATATTGATCGCGGTTAAGGGGAAGCGTAATGAGGGAAATCACCATTTATTTCGCCACTAATCGACAAGTCCGTACGCGTGGTGATGTGGATATTTATAGCGACGAAATCGATGATGCCAGCGGTGCCACGTATCGCGTAGGTAAGGCAAAGGTTGCCGTGAGTAAGGGGGAGTACAAGGTCCGTTCTCACGAATTATTTGACGAAAAAAAACGCCATATTTGTTCCGAAGCAGCCAAAGTATTAGAAGACGACAGTATTCCTGAAGAGCGCCGTTACCGGGTGGCCCGCGAAGTGGCCACAGCCCATGTTGGCCCGCAAATGAAGTTGGGCAGCGGTGACATGATGGAAGAAATCCAAAACCGTATGCGCTCGGGACAATGCGATGTATTGCTCTTGCTGCATGGTTTTGCGTCTGAATTTGAAACGGGTTTAGAGCGCATTGCCGAGCTGGTAGATAAATACCAGGGCGACGGCGTTAAAGAGATGGTGGGCTTTGTTTTTTGTTGGCCCTCTAAAGGGCGTATTTTTCCACCGTGGCGCTATAGTAATGATCGGCGAACAGCCGAGCTCTCCGGATATGCCATTGCGCGGGCCTTTTGCCGTTTGATCGACCACCTAAGTGTGGTGAATCAAAAGGGCGAGCGTTGTAATCAACGCCTGCATTTAGTGGCGCACAGTATGGGTAATTATGTTCTACGCTCGGCTTTAAATTCCTTATTAGACGAACATATGATTGGCCGCCGTGTGCCTTTGTTCGAGCACATCTTTTTAATGGCCGCCGATGAAGATGACGATGCTCTGGAAAAAGAGCAAAAGCTGGGCCGTATCGATCGCATTGGCCGCAATATTCATGTGTATTACAGCAAACAAGATAGAGCCTTAGATGTGAGTGACCTGACCAAAGGTAACGCCGAGCGTTTAGGTTCCCACGGGCCTAAAAATATGGGTAAGACCAGCGATCAAGTAGTAGCGGTGGACTGCCACAAAGTGGATGACACCGAGTTTGGCCATGCTAATCATCAATATTATCGCCTCCACCCTAAAGTTATTGGCGATGTAGTACAGGTCTTGGCGGGCAACGCCAGCGATGAAATTCAAGGCCGTCAATCGATAAATAATCACCCCCGCCGTTTCCGTATTCTGGACTAAGCTGGCGACTGAATAAGCGCTTTCATTCAAGCAGCTGGCGCATTGTTGATGATGCGCCAGCTGCCTTGACCAACTCCTTGCAGATAAACGGTTTGATCAGCGCTAGTTGGTGGGTAAATTTTGAATGCCATAAGCCTGACGCAACCACGCTAGATAGGTTTCATCGGTGCACATGGTTTTACCTGGTGAATCGCTGAGCTTGGCCACTGGTTGGCCATTACAGGCGGTCATTTTGATGACGATATTGATGGGTGCCACACCCGTATCGTTGGTGAGGTGGGTTCCGATACCAAAGGCTACCTTGGTTTCATCGCGGAAGCGGCGGTAAATCTCCATGGCCTTGGCCATCGTGAGATTATCGGAAAACACCAGGTTTTTGGTTTTGGGGTCGACGCGCATGCTGCGGTAGTGCGCCAGTATTGCCTCGGCCCACAGGATCGGATCGCCAGAATCCTGCCGTGCGCCATCGAACAGCTTGCAGAAATACAGATCAAAGTCGTTGATAAAGGCTTTTAGGCTGTAGGTATCTGAAAGGGCAATGCCTAAATCACCACGATACTCACGAGCCCAGGTTTCAAAGGCAAAACGTTGGGCATCCATCAAGCGTGGGCCCAAAGCCTGGCACGCCTGAATAAACTCGTGCGCCATAGTGCCAATGGGCAATAACCCCATTTCGCGCGCTAACGCGACATTACTGGTGCCGCGTAAATGCTCGGGAATATGTTGTTTTAACTCGCCCAGCATCTCACGATGCCAAGCCGCTGAGAAGCGGCGTCTGGTGCCAAAGTCGGCAAAGACCATACCGTGGCGGTCGTCTTGCTGCTGCAACCAGCCGATCTTTTCGGTCAGCTTCAGGCGGGCCGTGGTTAAATCGTGATCAGGATGATAATGGCGATGGTACAGCTCGCTGATGATGGCCAGTAAAGGCACTTCAAACAAAATGGTATGCAGCCAAGGACCACGGATAATCAGTTCCAAGCCATCAGCCGTACTTTCGAGCTGGATGTATCGCTGCTGAAGTCGGAATAGGCGCAAAAACTCGATGAAATCGGGTTTGATGTAGCGCAAGCTGCCCAAATAAGCCAGCTCGTCCTCGCTGAAGCGCAGGCTGCATAAGTGGGCGATTTCGGCTTCTAAAGCCTGTTGGATGGGGCGTAAGTCCACTGCCTCGTTGCGGCAGTGGAAGCGGTACTCCACCTGGGCGGCGGGAAACTGATGTAACACCGCCTGCATCATGGTGAATTTATAGAGATCCGTGTCGAGCAATGACTGGATCAGCATGCTGCCCGTTCCCAGTCCGATAAATCGTCCACCACCTCAATGCCAGCGGCGGTCATCTCGGCAATGGCTTGCTGGCAGGTGTCTTCGGCAATGCCGCGGCAAGCCGCCATGTTGACCACAACGCGGAAATCGGCGCGGCGTAATTGCAGGGCCGTGGTTTTTACACAGAAATCGAGCGCCAGCCCGCCCACTAACACAGTGGTGATGGATTGGCTTTTTAAATATTCGATGACCCCGGTGCTCATTTTTTCGGCTAAATCGTGATAACACGCACCGTAAGGATGGATATCCAGCTCAATGCCTTTCCACACAAAGTAATCGTACTCGGTGACTGCGGGCAGGCCGGGAATCAACTCGAAGCCTTTACTGCCCATCTCGGCGTGATGGGGCCACCAAGTGTCCATATTCGGGCCATTGGGGCCGGGCTGGCCGGACATGGCCGGATCGTTATGAATCCACAAAGCATGGGGGCTGTGTGCATCTTTCGAAGCCACGCGCAGGCGGGCAAATTGGGCCTGAGCATTGAGTTCGGGGACGATCTGATCGCCCTCGGGAACGGGGAGTTCATCGGGGCATAATGGGGTGAAGGTACATTGGGCATCCACATCGAAGCTTGCGGTGTGGTTGCGATCGGGAATGGGCATGGCGCAGCTCACAAAATCATGAAAAGTAGCAGAACGAAGCGCTTCATCGCGGCATCTTGCGGGGATCAAGGCGGTGGCGTTCTATGCGCTTCATTTTATCGCGCTGAAGGCTTATTTTCAGGCCTGGGCCGCGTTGCTACGGCATTGTGATCGATTGGTTATGAACAGGTGTTTGCACTGTGACCCGATTACTAAGAAATCATGGATTCGGATGGGCGTGCGTTTCGAGGGGATCAATCTCCTCGCCGATCCGTGGCGAGGAGATTGAATGGGATTCTCGAAGTCAAGTCGTGGTTGTGGTTCAACTGGGCAAGTCGAATCACGATAGGGCATGTCCACGACTCCTGTCAGGGCAGGCAGGTAGTCTTGAGTCAATCCCAGGCGGCAACACCATAACGGGAGCATTTGTTGCCGCGATCGCGCTAGGCCAGAATGGGCATGACCAGCCTAGTGAACGATTCAATTCAAAGTATAACTTGAGTCTACTTTGAGAGTATACCGAGTCCACGCATTGTGCAACGCTTATGACTGCCAGCCATGTGAACACACATACCTATATTTTGCTGTGTATTCAGTGCTGCGTATCGATATAAATACGCTTACATTGCCTTAGCGTTAATTAAATAACCCTTTGGTGGATAAATTTCCGATGACGCTTCAGTCATGGGTCAATCTTTGCAGACTTACGCTGTTCATTGACCAAGCGGTTAATGGGAAACTATGCAACTTATGAGTTAATTAAGATGCGGCGCTTGTGATGTATGTTAGAACGCTTACCGCCAAGGCGAAAGGCTAAGTAGCCAAAAGTTTGTAGTCAGAAGCTAGCGGAATAAAGCCAGACATTGATGTATATAATATTTTATTAAATAAGTGATGTATATCAATAAGCTGGCTTTGTTTTAGTCGGTACAAAAAAAGCCTTGTGTTGAGACAGGCGTCCCATTTGGATTACCTGCAAGCCTTAACTGATGCTTAAAAGCTAACGCTTGATTTACAGCATGCTATCGCTGTTATAACGATGAGATCGTTGTGGGTACATTGATCTCATCGTTAGTTTAAGTTTTCAACACAAAACGATAAACATCAACACTATGATGTTTTGGCTAAGTGCTCTTTCTTCAAGCGTATTAAACCTGAAATATCGTTGTCGCCATCGCCACGTTCTACTAATTGAGTGTAGTCGTTAATGCTGGCTTCAACTAAGGGGAGTCGGCCGTTCATAGCGTCGGCCATTTGCTCAAGAATCTTGAGGTCTTTCAGCAGCAGCGATAGCTTAAAACCTTGGACGAAATCGTCTTTTAACATGGTTTCGCCACGTTTTTCCAAGAACCAGCAACCGGCGGCACCGGCCTGTAAAACTTGCAGCAATTCTTCGCGCGGCAATTGCAGGCGATCGCCCAGTGCCAAGCCCTCACACACGGCCTGGGCAATACCGCCCACCAGCACTTGATTTACCGCTTTGGTGGCCTGGCCATTGCCGACGGCGCCCATGTGCATGATACGGGCGCTGTAGCAGTCCAATAGCGGGCGTAAACGTTGCAGTAATTCGCCGTCGCCGCCCACCATCACCGATAATTTACCATTGCGTGCCCCTTCAACCCCGCCTGAAATGGGGGCATCCAAGAAATGAGCGCCACGATCGGCCGTTAAAGCCGCCATTTTATGGGCGGTGGCCGGGGCAACGGTGGAGTGATCCACCACAATGTGGCCTGCACGAAGATTGGGCAAGAGCTGCTGGACCACGTGTTCTACATCGGCATCGGCAGATACACATAAAAAGATGACATCGCAATCTTGTGCCAGCACGCTGGGCTCGCTGGCGGCGCGGCAAGAACAGCGGCCGGCCACGGCCTCGGCGGTGCTGAAGGTGCGATTCCATACTGCCTGCAAATAGCCATGACGAGCCAGGTGCTCAGCCATGGGCATGCCCATGGCACCTAAACCAATAAAACCGGCGCGAAGTTGGGTGCTGCTAGCGCTCATTAGTGATCCTCCAGATAGGTGTATCCTTCCAAGCCCGCTTGTAACGCGGCTTCCATCATTTCGGCCTGCTCTTGGGGCAGCTTGGCGTTGTGAATCTTGGCGCGATAAGCGCGCAGTAGATCGGCGGCGTTGTAACCTAAATATTCCAACAGCATGCGCGCGCTATCGCCATATTTGGGATTTCGCACCTCATGCCCGTTGGCAGTGATAACTGCATCGGCGCTATCGGTATCGCCAAAGAGATTATGAATGTCGCCCAGGGTTTCTTGATAGGCACCGATCAAAAACACGCCCAATAGATAGGGTTCGTCGCCATTGGGTTCGTGCACGCGCAGGGTTTTTTCTAAGCCGGTTTGATCCACATAGCGACGAATGCGGCCATCGGAGTCGCAGGTGAGATCTTCCAACACCGCCCGACATTGGGGGGCTTCGTTTAGGCGATGCAAGGGAACTATGGGGAAAATCTGCCCCAAGGCCCATACATCGGGCAAGGATTGAAAGATGGATAGGTTGAGGTAGTACTTATCGGACAATAAATAGTCTAATTCCTCGGCCAGCTCACGGTGGCGCTTGCGATCTAAATCTAAACGCTGGCGAATGGCGCGCAATAAGCCGTAATACAGCTGTTCCAGGCGCGATTTTTCAGTCAGGCTCAGATCACCAAATAAAAAGCGGTTTTGCCCTTCTTCCAAATAAAAACCGGCCTCCAGCCAGCATTCCTCGGGGCCGCGTTCGTCTAAATCTTGAAATAACAAACGCATGCCATTCAGTACAAAATGCTCTTCCTCTAGGCTGGCATCCCAGTTCTGGGGAATATCGGGCACGCGCTCGGTGTTGGATACCGGAGTAATGAGCACCGCGTGATGTGCGCTGAGTGCGCGTCCCGACTCAGAAATAATGTTGGGCGCTGGCAGATCGTGTTGGGCGCAGAGATCGCTCAGCGCCAACACAATGGCAGAGGCATATTGCTGTAGATTGTAGTTGGTGGAACATACCCCGCGTGAGCGCGAGCCTTCGTAGTCCACACCGAGGCCGCCGCCGATATCCACAAACTCGATGTCGCAACCCAGTTTGTGTAACTCCAACATAAATCGACAAGCTTCGCGCATGCCGCCTTGGATATCGCGCAGGTTCGAGATTTGCGAACCCATGTGGAAGTGCAGCATGCGCAGCCAGCCCAAACGGCCTTGGGCTTTGATACTTTGCACCACATGCAGAATTTGATTGGCCGACAGGCCAAACTTGGCCCGGTCGCCACCGCTTTCTTGCCAATTACCTTGGGAGGTAGCCGACAAGCGCAGACGAATGCCGATTTCAGGCTCCACGCCTAAACGCTGGGATTCGCGCTCGATCAAGGTCAGTTCGCCGGGCATTTCCACCACCAAAATTACACGCAGACCCAAGCGGCGCGCAATTAAAGCCAGGCGAATGTATTCGGCATCTTTATAGCCATTGCACACCAGCAAGCGGCCAGGCTTGCTCATGGCGATGCCCGTAATCAGTTCCGGCTTACTGCCCACCTCTAAGCCTAGATCGTCCTCTTCCACCAAGCTTTGCACCACAGTGTGTTGCTGATTGGTTTTAATCGGAAAAACGGGGTTATAGCTGCCCGGATATTCGTGATGTTCCAAAGCATCGGCAAAGGCCTGACGTAAGGCGCTTAAGCGGTGCTTCAGAATATCGGGAAAACGCATCAACAAAGGTAGGCGTAAACCCTCGGCCTGGGCTTCTTTGGTGAGTTGGTCCAAGCTTAAGGCGGGGCCGTTGGGCCCCAGAGGACGCACAACAAGGTGGCCGTTGTCGGCCACATCGACATATTCGTCGGACCAATTGGGTATGGCATAAGCGCGGCGCGCTTGCTCGGGTGTCCAAGGTGTTTTCATGGCCGAGATTGTACCCCAGGGGTAATGCTTATTGAGACGTTAGCGTGCGTGAATCGGCTAGAAATGGCTAAAAGTAAGTTGGACTTATTGTGTCGAGTCGCAGTTTGGCGCTTTTGTGGTTTATTGAGTGGCTGGTGGTCGCATAGGTATCGACGTTACACTAGCAGGTTAGCCGGATTGATCCGCAGTGTGCGGGTTGAGCTTGGAGCCATTGGCACTTCTCAATCAGTTTTGAACTGCCAATTTTCGGTCTGCGGTTTGGGGTTCTAAACCCTGTGTCATGTTTTGAGCTTAAGTGTTTTGGCACTGAGTGTTGTGGGAGTTCACACGTGTTAGATAAAGAGCGTTGGTTTTCGGAGCCCTGTAAAGATGCTGGCAATGCGATTTCGTATGAAATTGATGCCCATTTGCATCACGAAAAAAGCGAATTCCAAACCATCGATATCTATAAAACCACTCACTTTGGCCATTTGATGGCCATTGACGGTTTTATCATGCTGACCCAGCGCGATAATTTTCTCTACCACGAGATGATGACCCATCCCGCCTTGTTTACCCACGATCGACCGCAGGATGTCGTTGTGGTGGGCGGTGGTGATTGTGGCACTTTACGCGAAGTGTTGCGCCACGCTGGCGTGAAAAGCTGTTTGCAGGTGGAGATCGACGAACGCGTTACGCGCTTGGCTGAGCAGTATTTTCCCGAGCTGTGCAGCGCCAACGAAGACCCACGTGCGGCTTTTAAGTTTGACGATGCCATTCGCCATATGGCCGAAGCAGAAGACGAAAGTCTGGACGTTATTATTATCGATAGCACCGATCCGGTGGGCCCCGCTGAAGGCTTATTTGGCCCTAGCTTCATGGCGAACTGCTTCCGCACCTTGCGCCCCGGCGGCATTATTGTTCAGCAAAGTGAATCACCCTTGATTCACCAAGAACTCATCGGCCAAATACGCGGCAATATGACGCAAGCAGGCTTTGATGCCATCAAAACCCTGTGTTTTCCACAGTCTTGTTATCCTTCGGGTTGGTGGAGCGCCACCATGGCAGGTAAGGGGCGCGATTTAAGCCAGTATCGCCAAGCCGATATCGCACAGCGTGACTTCAAAACTGAGTACTATAACGAAGGTATTCACGCAGGTGCCCTACACTTGCCCGAGTTTTTGCGCCGCGCCTTAGAGCACTCGCCAGAAAACGCCAGTAACAGCCAATAGGAAGATAATTCATTCAATCAATGTTGCGCTGCAGCTGCGAGCGCAAATGAATTGGGT
>JAKSCJ010000482.1 GCA_022360675.1 Lysobacterales bacterium | reverse complement strand
GCCCTGTTTGTCGCACATCGAGCAATTGCAGGCATACAACAACGGGGCTTCATTCGCTTCTATCAACACCGAAAAACGTACCGCACCACAGTGGCAACCGCCCTCGATTACCTTTTGTTCTGAAGTCGCGTTCAGCGTTTGCTTTATTAGCTCAGTCAAGCAGCTTGCATCCATGTTTATCCTTTAACGATAACGAGCCAAGTAGTCACTTATCTCACAATAAGCGCCGTGCTGAGTTTTCGTAAACGTTGGCTATTCCACCATAAACTCATGGTATCCATAGGGCGCCAGCGCTGTTGTTGCTGCTCAAGCAGTAACTCGGGCTGTTTTTGGTAACGCTTTAACAAACGGTTTTCCAGAGCAAACAGCAACAGGCATGGTAGTAATTGCGGCAGTTCGGCCTTCGCTGCTAGCTGGGCGGGTGTGGGCAAGCTTTGGCGGACTGTTTTCACCAAATCTTGCAAGGCGCACTTCAAGTGTTCGGGGTGCTCAGCGTAGTTCTGCGGATTCACCTGATGGCGCGCCTGCAGATTCATGGGGACGGGCCAAGGTAAGCAGTGGTCTTGCTGGCCAAACTGGTGAACAAGCCGCAGAAAATAGTGCAATGCCAAAGGCACCGCCCAATCAGATTTCTGATTCAACACGGCAGCTCGCTCAGTCGACGCACCTAAAATAGCCAGCTGAATCTGCAATGCATGCCGCCCCATCTGCAAACAGCGTTGCCATAACGCCTCCACATCAGAATAGACACCAAGCTCTAAACAGTCGGTTAAAGTGGCAATAAAGGCATTCGCATCATCAGCTGGCAGCTGCACTTCAGCCTGTACATTCAACACCCCTTTAATAGCGGGGTGTGCTGCTTGATCTAGTGTGTTGGCCAACTGTTGTTGCCACCAGTTTAGCTTCGCCGCACCAACGCTGGGCTCGCTGACATCTTCAGGAACACGCCATAGTTCATTAAGCAAAGCATAGGCCGCAACAACGGGTTCTTGCAGAACTGTGGGAGTAAATAATTGCGTGAGGCTCAGTGGCGAGCCAGGATATAAAGCCCGTTCGTGGCTGTAGGTTCCGGCATTCATAAGGCCACCTTAGCAAAATCACAGAATCGATAAACTTATCGCAGCGATAACAAAAAGGCCTTGCACACGGAGCTTTAAGAAAAACCAACCGAGCGCCAAGGCCTCATGAGCATTGTTGTTAAAAACCGTTATTGTGGGCGCGAACTCACTGGTGCTTGGTTTTCGTCGGCAATAAACAGCTGTGCTGCATCCACCGCATCGAATTCATAGCGCTCGTTACAGTGCTCACAAAAGACTTCGATCGTCTCTTTTTCAGCCAGTACCGACTCCACTTCAGCCGCCCCGAGGCTGCGCAACATTTCAGCGACGCGCTCGCGGCTACAGCTACAGGAAAAACGCACCGGCTGCGGTTCGAACTGAACAATATCTTCCTGGTGGAATAAACGATGCAGTAATTGCTCGGGCGGCACGCTAACGAGCTCACGGCGGCTCACGGTTTCCGCCAGTTTTACCACACGGTTCCAGCCGTCATCGTCGTATTTGGCGTGTTCTGAACGTGGCAATTGTTGCAACAACAAACCGCAAGCTTGATCGTTATTCACGCTTAACCACAGTTTGGTAGGCAGTTGCTCCGATTGCTCGAAATACTGCTCGACGGCCTCACCAAAGCTGGAGCCCAGTAAAGGCACAATGCCTTGATACGGCTCGCCCCCACCTTCTTGTTGCAACTGCATTGAGAGCAGCGATTTCTCACCTAATTGATCTAAGCTCACCAGCTGCTCGGCACCTTCTTCAAAACGAGCCAAACCACGGACATTGCCTTGGTGGTCGCACTGAGCCAGCAGTAACTTTAAGGCCGATTCGCTACGCAGTTGAAAACCTAATACGCCCGGCCGTTTTAAGCCACTTTGCACTAATGCACTGGTACACAGTGCTTCACCCAGCCAGGTGGAAACCTGGGCCGGATAGTAATGGCGTTCAACCACCGTGCGCCAGGCATCGTCCAAGCGAACAATCGCGCCACGCACATCAAATGTTTCGAAAATAAACTTATGCAGTACTGCTTGACTCATCGTGAGTTTCCTAGCTCGCCTGTTGGCGGGCTGTTAGATCAATCGATAAAAGATCAGGTGTATCGCTGGCTTGTTGCAAAATATGATCGGCACCCAGCATCTCGGCCGTGTTGCCCTGCCCCAAATAACCCCAGGCCGCAGTGGCGGTTTTACAACCGGCAGCCCGCCCGGATTCGATATCGCGAATGTCATCGCCAATCATCCAGCTATGTTCGGCACTTGCCGTTAAGCGGGCCAAGGCCGTTGCCACCGGTAAAGGATGCGGTTTGGAATGCGCCGTAGTATTGCCACACACAATGCACGAGGTGCGCTGATCCCAGCCCAACTCGGCCAACAAGGGTAAGGTTAGCTCCTCCACCTTATTGGTCACGATCCCCCAGGGAATTTGCTCTTGACCTAAGAAATCAAGTAAGGCTAAAACCCCAGGGTATGCCCGCGTATACACCAGCTGATGGGCGGCGTAATACTCAAGAAAAGCTGCCACGCGCCCCTGTTGCTGTGCCTCACTAGTGGGGGCTGGCATGCCGGCTTTCAACAAACCACGAGCACCGCTGGAGGCATGAATACGCAAGGGCTCACGATCCAGTTCGGTCATGCCTTCGCGTTGGCGCACATGATTCAAAGCCGCCACCAGATCATCGGCGGTATCGAGCAAGGTGCCATCTAAATCAAATAATAAAGCGCCACGGCTAGACATTGGAGCTGAATCCTTGTGTGGTTGGGCGCAAAAAATGCGTCCAAAAAAGGCGTAACTTAAGCAAGCTTCGTGGCATGCAGTAGATAATTCACCTGCACACCCGGGCCGGTTTTTGCGTCGCGAGTGATGGGGTTGTAATGCATACCGCTGATGTCTTCCACCTGCAAACCGGCTTCGCGGCACCAAGCCGAAAGCTCGGATGGACGGATAAACTTACGATATTGATGCGTACCCCGAGGCAATAAGCCCATGGCGTATTCCGCGCCCAAAATCGCTACGGCAAAGGCTTTAGGCGTGCGATTCAAGGTGCTGAAGAACACGTGACCGCCAGGTGCCAGCAATTCAGCGCAGGCTTGCACCACCGACCAGGGCTCGGGCACATGCTCCAACATTTCCATACAGGTAATGACCCGGTAGGGCGTGGCATCTTGTTGCTCCGCCGCCAGTTCTTCCACCGTAATCGCGCGGTAATCCACCTCCAGCTGCGACTCAAACAAATGCAGTCGCGCCACGTTCAGTGCTTTTTCCGCCACATCGATCGCCGTGACCTTCGCTCCAGCCGCCGCTAAAGACTCACTAAAAATACCGCCGCCGCAGCCAACATCTAACAAGGCTTGGTCCCGCACCGCCACACGGCTACACACATAGGCTTGGCGCGCCGGATTAAGATCGTGCAGAGGGCGCGAATCGCCCTCGGGGTCCCACCAACGGGCGGCCAAAGCTTCAAATTTGGCACGTTCGTCAGCATCAACATTGAGCACTTGGCTGCTGGCATTCGTCATGGTTTAGGCCCACTCTTTCAAACGTTCGCGCCAGGCTTCGGCACGATTAAGAATCTGCGGTAACTCCAAGGTGGTGAGCTCGCCCTGTTGCAACAGGCGACGCCCAGCCACCCACACATCGCTCACTTGATGGCGACCCACCGCGTAAATAAGCGAAGAAATAATATGGTGCACCGGCTGGGTTTCGGGGTGGTTCATATCCACCGCGCAGAAATCCGCCGATTTACCCACTTCCAGACTACCGGTTTCGGCGTCAATGCCCAGTGCTTTAGCACCATTTAAAGTGGCCATACGCAGCACAGTGGCGGCGGGCAGTACTTGCGGATCGCCAGTGGCACCTTTGGCCAGCATGGCTGCGGTGCGCATTTCGCCCCACATATCCAAATCATTATTGCTGGCCGCACCATCGGTGCCGATGCACACATTCACGCCCGCCGCGAGTAATTCGCTGGTGGGGCAAATACCACTGCCCAGTTTCAAATTCGACTCAGGGCAATGCACCACATGGGCACCGGTCTCGGCCAATTCCGAAATCTCGTCGTGGGTCAGTTGGGTCATATGCACGCTGATCATGCGTTCGTTCATCAAGCCCAGCTGGCTGATACGCGCAAAAGGACGCACGCCGGTTTCGTGAACACCGGCATCCACCTCTCCGGCGGTTTCGTGCAAGTGTAAATGCACCGGAATATCCAGTTCTTCGCTCAGATCACGAATACGATTAAAGGATTCATCCGTTACGGTGTAAGGCGCATGAGGACAAAACGCAGTGTTGATGAGCGGGTCATCTTTTAACGCTGCGTGAACTTCCAAACCACGGGCAAAATATTCTTCAGCCGTGGTAGCCCAAGAGGTGGGCACTTTAATGATGGGGAAACCCACCGTGGCGCGCATCCCGGCTTCGCGGGCCACTTCAGCGGAAATATCCGGATAAAAGTAGTTATCGTTGAAGCAAATGGTACCGCCACGAATGTACTCCGCAGCCGCCAAGCGCATGCCATCGCGGGCGTACTCTTCACCCACACAGGCGGTTTCGGCGGGCCAGATATGATTTTCCAGCCAATCCATTAAGGGTAGATCATCGGCTAAGCCGCGCAACAAGGCCATCATGCTGTGGCAGTGCATATTGATCAGACCTGGTAGCAGCGCATGGTGAGGTAAATCCACACGTTCCAGCGCTTGCTGTTCGCTTGATAACTCCGCTACAGGAACGATGGCATCGATGCGCCCATCGCGCACCACCAAGGCATGCGCTTCCAACACTTGTGCATGGGGCTCCACCGGAATGAGCCAGCGTGGGGTTACCACATAAG
>JAKSCJ010000101.1 GCA_022360675.1 Lysobacterales bacterium | reverse complement strand
GCCCTGTTTTTATTGGCTTTGTAACATAATGGTTATAATTTGGTCAGTTTCTTTTGGGTTAATGAAATCAATGGCTTACAATCTATTGACAATCTTAAAAAGCGCTTTATTCACAGGCAAAGCAACCCATTTGGTGTTGTGAACAAGTAACGTTTATTCCACAAGTGTTGTGGATAACTTTGTTGACAAACCCCAGAATAAATCGCTCAAAGCCCTTTAGTTAAGCTGTTTTTTACACTTTGGTTAAAAAATGATCATGCTGTGGAAACCGCGAATCGTCACCATGCGGTCGATTGTAGTGAGCGGTATTAGTCAACGGCTGTGGTGAATAAAAAAGCACACCACCACTGTCGGCCGGTGGTGATGGCACAGCGAGAATGACACGACGAGCATTACTTTGGCTGGGTTGCTCGGGGAGGATGACACTGGGCTGTACACAAAGTATGGGAATGCACCCCGAATAAATGAGGAATGCCAAACTTTGTTGCAGTAAAACGGGAGATATGGAGGTAGCGCTTGAGGGGTGTGCTTTTAAGTAAAAAGTGATTAATGAGCTGCAAACGAAGCCGTAATCCACAAATGCTGTGGATAACTTTGTGTATAGCATTCGAATGAGGCGCTGTAAGCCGCGTCTTTATTAACATGTTTACATATTGGTTAAAAATTGGTCAATTTTGAGTTGCATTTGAAATCAAAAGCTTACGTTAGTTGTTGCGCTAAAAGAGGGTAATATGCTAGACACAATACGCCTCATGTTAAGCGCTGCACTTTTCCACATTAGTCCACAAAGCCTGTGGATAACATTGTGTAAGACTGTTTGAAGAACCGCCACAAGCCCAGCAATGATAGGGCTTCTGTTCACATTGGTTAGTTTTTGCTCACACCATGAAGGCACCACACAAGCGAGCTAAAAGCCAGTTAGAGCTTGACATTCACGATTTTTAAGATTTCTGCCTCCTGATTTTATCCACATTTTGATTTTTCGTTGTAATGCTTAGCAACTGCTCATGTGGCTGCGGTCAATGCTTTTTCACAGTCATCCACAAGAGCTGTGGATAACTCTGTGAACAAGCGGCGAAATAAAAGCCCTAAACCGCGTAACTATAGGCTTTTGAGCATTGTGAACAATTTTTTACCACTATTTTTAACCCAATAAAAACAATAACTTAAACCCTATTGTTTCAAACTGTAACACTGTGATATGAGGCACTTAAGCTATTGACAATACGTTTTAGTGCTTGTGAACAAGTCGGTTTCCCTAGCGGGTGCCTTAGGCCACACCGCTTGCCAGCTGAACTCCTGTTAGACTCCATGGGATTGAATCCATATCTCAAGTGCCTTGGGGGAGCCTGTTGTTGAATATTCGACCTTTCCGTCATTTTTTGCCCGAAGTGGGCGAGAATGTCTTCGTTGATCCCGCTGCGGTGGTCATTGGTAATGTGGTTTTGGGTGATGAAGTCTCCGTTTGGCCGTGTGCGGTTATCCGGGGTGATGTGCACGAGATCCGCATTGCTGAGCGCTGTAATATTCAAGATGGTAGTGTGCTGCACGTTACCCACGATGGCTCTTATTCGCCAGGTGGCTTTGGCCTGTATTTAGATGAGGGTGTGACGGTGGGGCATCGCGCTGTGCTGCATGGCTGCCGTATTGGACGCCACTGCCTCATCGGCATGGGCGCGGTGGTGATGGATGATGTGGAGATCGGCGAAGAGGTCATTATTGCTGCAGGTGCTTTGGTTCCACCAGGAACGAAAATACCGCCAGGCACATTGTGGCGTGGCTCGCCAGCACGCCAAGCGCGCGAATTGGAACCACGCGAGCGCGAGCAACTGCGTTATTCGTCGGATCATTACGTACGGATGAAAGACGAGTACTTACAGCAGCAGACTAACTGAATCTGCTGGCAGCGCTTTTCAAATGATCGATGCCAAGGTGTAAACCCAGCGTATTTTAAGAAGAACAGGAATAATCGATGTCGGCACTTGGGCCTGTCTTGCTGTTTCTAGCAGTTTTTCTCTTTCTATTAAGTGGCTACCCGGTCGCATTTACCCTGGCTGGTGTGTCTTTATTGGCAGCGGGTATCGGCAGCGCTGTGGGCGTGTTTGATCCAGCCTTTTTGTCGGCGTTTCCTAATCGCATCTTCGGCATTATGACCAATGAAACCCTGTTGGCTGTGCCTTTGTTCGTTTTTATGGGCGTGATGCTAGAACGCGCACGTTTAGCCGAAGAATTACTGAACGATGCCGCGGCGTTGTTTCGTGGCGTGCGCGGCGGCATGGGTTTGGCGGTAATTTTAGTGGGGGCCTTACTGGCGGCCAGCACCGGTATTGTGGGCACCACGGTGGTCACCATGGGGTTGTTATCGATGCCTGCCATGCTCAAGCGCGGTTATCAGCCGGGCGTGGCTGGCGGCGCGATCTGTGCGGCAGGCACTTTAGGCCAGCTGATCCCGCCATCTATCGCTTTAGTGCTGCTGGGCGATGTGCTTGGCAATGCGTATCAGCAAGCGCAGTTAAGCCAGGGCGTTTTTAGCCCCAAAACCGTTTCAGTGGGCGATCTATTCGCCGGTGCCATACTGCCCGGAGCAGTGTTGGTGCTGATGTATATGGCGTATCTATTAATTGTGGCCTGGCGGCAAGCTCCCGATGAAACGGCAAGTGAGGCTGCGGAATCACAAAAAAGCTGGTGGGGGCATTTATGGGGTTTGATGAGTGGCCCGATGCTACTGATGCTTGCCGTACTTGGCTCCATCTTAAATGGTTTAGCAACGCCCACCGAAGCGGCGGCTGTGGGCGCTGTTGGCGCTACCTTGCTGGCGGTGATTCGTAAAGCGTTCACCTTAAAAGTGCTGCGCGAGGTGTGCGAAAAGAGTATTCAGATTTCTGCTATGGTGTTCATGATTTTGGTGGGCGCCGCACTGTTTTCGCTCGTATTTCGCGGTTTTGGTGGCGATACTTTGGTACGCGAAGGCTTGAGCCAACTGCCCGGTGGTGTGCCCGGTGCGCTGGCGGTGGTGATGATCACCGTATTCATTTTGGGCTTTGTGCTGGATTTCATCGAAATCACCTACGTTGTGTTACCGATTGTAGGTCCGGTCTTGCTGGCAATGGGTATCGACCCGGTATGGCTAGGCGTGTTGTTGGCTATTAATCTACAAACCTCATTTCTGACACCACCCTTTGGTTTCGCTTTGTTTTATCTGCGCGGTGTCGCCCCTCCTGAGCTGCGCACGGCTGATCTGTATCGTGGTGTTATGCCGTTTATCGTTATTCAATTGATTTTGCTGGCTTTGGTCATTGTCTGGCCGCAGCTGGCCACCTGGTTGCCCGGTCAATTGTTGGGCCAGGAGCATTATTTGGCCAGAAAAATGAGCACGTTTTAAATTTTTTTATTTTTACTTGTAACCTGTTGCTGGGTCCCGCGTCTTTATGGGCGACTTTGAGGGGAGAGAAACCTTGCAACCAGAAGCTAAGCCATCGATTTCATCACCCCGGCCCGTGCCGGCAGATGCGATCGATACTGCACCCACCAAGACCGCCTGGCATACGCCTTGGTCTTTTCGATTGGTGATGTTGCGTTACCATCGCTTAGTGTTTCGGGTCGCCTGGAATGTGTTAGCGGATGCCGCTGAAGCGGAAGATGTTTGCCAAGAAGTGTTTACACGTTATTGGCAACACCAGCAAAAGGTGGAGCGGGCTAAAGAGTGGTTACTGCGCGTGGCGCGGAATGAAGCCATTACGCGTTTACGTAAGCGCAGTAAAGTGGTGTTGAATGATCTAGACACCGAACGCCTTGCCGAGGATGATGGTGTGGAGCCCGCTCAACCCGACCAGCTGTGGCACCACGACCAACGCGCTCAGCGTTTGCGCGAAGCCATAGCCACCCTGCCAGAACCCCAGCGTAGTCTGGTGGTCTTATTTGATCTGGAAGGGCAAGACGGAGCCACCTGTGCCCAAGTGCTGGACCTCACGGTGAATCAAGTCAAAGTGTACTTACACCGGGCCCGTAAACGTCTGCGGCAACAACTGGAGCATGCGTTATGAACTCATCCCAATCGCAACAGCCGAACTTCGACCAACGCAAGGCCACCCCGGCAGAGCAGCAGTTATTGCTGGAATGGGCTTGGGGCCAGGTTGAAGCCATGGCCGATGGCACGCTGGATGCCGCTCAAAGTCAACGAATGCAGCAAGCGATGGCGTTAAGCCCTGAGTTGCAGCACGCGGTGAAACAGTCTCACCGTTTGCTGACCGACTTAGATGCGCTAAGCACGCCAACGCCGAGCTCAGGACTATGGCGGCGTTTATGGGTATTACCGAAGCGTCAGCATGTGGCAAGCGAGAAAATACCGTGGTGGCAGCACAACCGCCTAGGCATGGTAGCCGCCGTGATGACGGTCGTCGTTCTCGCCGTGCCCTTGGTGGTGTATCAGCAGCAAGCCAGCCATGCGCGCAGCGAGCAACTGGCCCAGCAGCAAGCTATGCACGATTTCCAAGTCGCCATGTTGTATGTGGATAAAACGGCGCGCTTAAGCAGCCGTACCACCACCCAAAGTCTGGGTGGCGGCATCCAACATGCTTTGTCTCTGAGCATGAATCACTGGATTTCTGACGATTTATCTTTTGAGAATGGAGAGTGACTTATGTTTAAGCGTGTACTGATTGCCTTGGCGGCCATGTGTGTATCTTTAGCGAGCCTGAATGCGGCAGCGCAAGATGAGCTACAAAACGAGCCGGGTTACTACGATTTTGGCCGTGTGCCGGGAATTAATGTAGACCCCAGTGTAGAAATTGGCCTGAATCCTTTGATGCTGGGCATGTTGTCGGAAGCTACCGACGGCAGCGATAGCGAAGCCGCCGACATCTTATCGGGCCTGCGTGGCATCAAACTGTATGTTTACGAAGAAATCAGCAATAACACCGATGTGTATAACTTCATCGAAGAGGTGAGCGACGAGCTGGAAGGCCAGGATTGGATGCGTATGGTGTATATCAATTCTGAAGATTCCAAAGTGCGCATTCACGTACGCCCCGATGGTCGCGAAATCTCGGGTATGACCATTATGGTTGCAGGCGACGATAACGAAGCCGTATTCATGAATATCGTCGGCAATATTAACCCCGCTAAGCTGGGCAAAGTGGCCAAGAAAATTGGTATTAAAGACGCACTGGACGGTGTGGATATCCAATTCAATAACGATGATGACAGCGATAACAGTTAATTAATCGATCACTAAACTTAGCTTCTGACCCACATTGAAGCAGGCTTGAGTCATTCTTGAGCCTGCTTTTTTTGTGCCTAAATAGCGTGGATTGCTCGCTTCATCGCTGTGCTAGAACTGGGTATGGTGATGGACGTTGGCCTCGGCCTTGGCTGGCGTGATAGGCTTCGGCGTTGGACTCGGACCATCAATTTTGCACAGCGATTGCAAGAGGGGAGAACCTAGAAGTGAGTCAAACAACACCGGCTGCCACCGGCCCGATTACCCGTGGTGCCTATCCTGAGCTGAGTTGGTATGCAGTTATTGTCGGTTGGATTTTAGGCGTCATTATCGCCATCTCCATCGGCTATGCCGCATTAATTTTGGGCTTTTCGGTAGAAGGCTCTGAACTGGCGGCCATTTTGGGCTTCGGTATCTTGCGCGGCATGTTGCGACGACGCTCGATTATCGAGAACAACGTGGCACAAACTGTGGCCAGCGCGGTGAATGGTGCCTCCTCGGGGATGATGTTCTCCGTACCCGCTATTTTCATTCTCGGTTATTCCGACCGACTCGATCCTTTCTTGTTGACCTTTGGTTGTATTGCCGGCGCGTTTTTAGGCATTGCCTTTATTATTCCGCTGCGCAAACAAATGATCGACTTTGAACGACTCACCTATCCTGGCGGGGTGGCCGTGGCGGCCATTTTGAAGTCGCCCGGTGCGGGTGTGCGTAAGGCAGCTTTATTGCTGGGCGCAGCTTTTGCCGCCGGTTTATTGCATGTGGTCACCCAAATCAGCGGTTTTTCGAATTGGAATCTGGGGGCGGCTTTAGGGCTACCGGATTACATGAATGGTGTGTGGTATATCTCGCTGCTGACCGTGGGCACGGCCTTTATTGCCGGGCGCGGTGGCGTGGCGTTTATCATCGGCGGCTTTTTGGTGTACTGGTTGATCGCGCCTATGTTGGCGGGCACCGGTGCGTTTCCGATGGATCCAGCCACCGGCAACATCACCAGTGACCCTAATCAATTACGCCTCATGCTGTTCCGCCCGGTGGGTATCGGTATGCTCATTGGCGGTGCCATCATGGGTGTGGTGTTGTCGGCACCGTTAATTTTGTCGGCCATTCGCTCGATGCAAGATGCCGCCAAGATGGATGCGGCGATGAGCAAAGAAGAGCTGCCCATTAAGCTGCTCTACGCTGCCATTATTGGGGCGGCGATCTTGCTGGTCTTCATCGCCATGAATGCCGTTGAAACCGTGGGCCTGGGCCGTGGTTTAGCCATGGGTGTGCTGGGCACCGTGTGGATTTGGATGGCGGGTGTGATTTTGTCGGAAGCCATCGGCCGTACCAATTGGTCGCCGTTGTCGGGTATGACGTTGATCGCCGTGACCTTGCTGGTGTTTGTGGTGAGCGGTTTAGAGCGGGCCGATGCCATTGTGGCGGCGGTCACCGTAGGTGCCGCTACATCGGTGGCCATGAGCCAAGCCACTGACTTAATGCTGGATTTAAAAACTGGCTATTTGGTGGGCGCGACACCGCGTATGCAGCAAATGGGACAATTCATCGGCGCTTGGCTGGGGCCTTTGGTGGTGATTGCGCTGATTTTCATCTTGCATGATGCCTATGGTTTGGGCAGTGAGAAACTACCCGCACCTCAAGGCCAAGCCCTGGCGGCTACCATGGAAGGCATCATGGGCGGTGATGTGCCCATTTGGAAGTATTTGGGCGGTGCCTTGATGGGTGCTTTGCTGTCGGCCACCCAAGGTGGTTTGGGTATTACTGTGGGGCTGGGCTTTTACCTGCCATTCAACATCGTGTTGACCTATGCTATTGGCACCTTACTGCGTGAAATTGCCGATCGCCGTAAAGGTAAAGCTTGGTCGGAAGATACCGGTATTCCCATCGCTGCTGGCTTCATTGTTGGCGAAGCGCTGGTGGGCGTGGGTTTTGCCTTGTATTACGTTATTAGCGCCTAGGAGCACAGCACATGAAAAACTTAGGTTATTTATTGTTAGCTGTGGGCTTTATTGCCTCGGCGTACGTGGCCTCGCTGGATCCACAAGTGATTATCTGGGCTTACTTCGTACCCGCCATTGCGGTGGGTGTGGTAGGTTTGATCTTGGTCAAACGCAGTCAGAAACACAGCAGTCAAAACAGCGAGGTGCTGGACACTAATCGCGATGTGCTGACGCAGAGCCTGGATCGCGTGGTGGAAAATTTATCTGACCTCAAACAACGCAAGGTGGAGATTCCCACCTACGAGATGCGTTTTGAGATCGACCGCTTATTCCGCGACGATTTACGCAGTTTTGTTGATGCTCGTGAAAGTATGATTCACCTCTACGGCCTGCAGTCGTATGCCGATGTAATGAGCGCATTTGCGGCGGGTGAGCGCTATATCAACCGTATTTGGTCGGCCTCCACCGATGGCTATCAAGACGAGGTTTTGAATTACGTCGACAAAGCCGATAAACAGTTTATCCAGGCCCAGGCCAAACTGCGCGAAGTGATGCAGGCTAATCCTGCCGCATCGACTGCCTTGGGATGAACACGGTACGGCGAGCTGAGTGCTGGCTGTTAGGGTTTGAAAATTGATTAGTGGGAAGGCTTTATGGCCCGCTGCTTGTAAAGCCTTATTTGCACACACGGCCGTTGTCTCTACGACAACGGCCCCTGTATGATGACGCTATGCGTTACTTAGTCACTTTGTTATTACTGGCGGGTGTTCTGACCGCTTGCCACGCCTCAGGGCCCACGGTGGAACTGAATGGCCAGCGTTTCGCGGTGGAAATTGCTGCCGACGATCCCACGCGCACGCGCGGTTTGATGTTCCGTGAAAGCATGCCTGCCAGCAACGGTATGCTGTTCATTTTTGAAGAAATTAAACCGCTATCGTTTTGGATGAAGAACACCAAAATTCCCTTGGATATCTTCTATTTCGATAACGATTTGAAGCTGGTCAACGTGGTGGAAAACGCACGGCCGTGCCGTACTTCGCGGTGTCCGTCTTATCCCAGCACGGGTCCGGCACGCTTTGTGTTGGAGTTAAATGCGGGATCGGCACGGGCCTTGGGAACCAAGCCGGGCGATCAAATCCAATTTATCAACGTTCCCAAAGGTTAAGTGCCTGTCGATAATTTCGTTGCTCGTCAGCGCTTAACGAAAATGAACGATCAAAATAACCCTGGGCCATGGCGGCCTGGGGTTTTTCGTCTCTATGCTCATCAAAGGAGATTAGATCCATGTCGTGCAAATGCCGGAATTTAGTGGCGCTGTTGTCACTCTCCAGCATGTTGTGGGCTTGCCAGCAAGACGCTGTCGACCCTGCTACAGAAACTGCCAGCACTGAAGCCGCCTCAATGTCGGCGGAAAGCAGCATGGCTGAACCCACCGCTGCATTAGTGGATACCGAGTTTAATCCCAATCTTGGGCGCTATATCGAAACCCTCGCCTCCGATGCCTTTGAAGGCCGGGCTCCGGCCAGTGCCGGCGAGGAAAAAACCATCGCTTTTATTCGCGATGGCTTTAAAAATGCCGGCTGGGAACCTGCGGTGAATGGCAGCTACTTTCAGCCCGTGCCTTTGGTGGAAATTACCGCCGAAGAAACCAGCCCGGTGCATATGAGCGGGCCAGAGGGCGATTTCGACTTGGCGATTGGTGACGATGCCATCACCTGGACCAAGCGTGTGACCGAAGCGGTGGATGTGAGCGCTAGCGATGTGGTGTTTGTGGGCTACGGTGTGGTGGCTCCCGAATATGACTGGAACGACTATGCCGATATCGATGTGACGGGTAAAACCGTCATCATTTTGGTGAACGACCCCGGCTTTGCCACCGGCGACGAAAACTTATTCCGTGGCCGCACCATGACCTACTACGGCCGTTGGAACTACAAACTGGAAGAGGCCGCCCGCCAGGGTGCCGCCATGGCCTTGATTGTTCATGAAACCGCTGCGGCTGGTTATGGCTACGATGTGGTGACCGGTTCGTGGTCGGGGGCTCAGTTTGACTTGGTGCGTGAAGATAAAAACCGTGGCCGTGTGGCGGTAGAAGGCTGGCTATCTAACGCCGCTGCGCAACGGGTTTTGACCGCTGCGGGCGAAGATCTTGAAGCTTTGAGCGAAGCCGCTAAGCATCGTGGCTTCCGGGCGAAACCGTTAAATCTTAAGGCTAGTGCCAGTGTGCGTAATCGCCTGCGTGAATCAGAATCGAACAATGTAGTGGCGCTGTTGCCGGGTAGCGAACGCCCCGATGAATACATTATTTACACCGCCCACTGGGATCACTTAGGCATTAATGAAGCGGTAGATGGCGATCAAATCTTCAATGGTGCCCAAGATAATGCCAGCGGCACCGCTGCCTTAATGGCCATTGCCGAAAACATCGCCCAAGGGCCGCGGCCTAAGCGCTCTATCGTGCTCGCTGCGGTAACGGCAGAAGAATCAGGTTTGCTGGGTTCACGCTTTTTGGCGGAAAATTCGCCTTTCCCCATGGGGCAAATCGTGGCTGGTGTGAACATGGATGCCCTGAATATCAGCGGTCCTATGCGCGACTTGATTGTGGTGGGTTACGGAAACTCCGAACTGGAACCTATGGTTGAACAGCTGGCCGCCGGGCAAAACCGCCGTGTGGAACCCAACCCAGCGCCGGAAAAAGGTTTTTATTATCGTTCTGATCACTTTAATTTCGCCAAGCGCGGCGTGCCCATGTTATATGCCAAGGGTGGGGTGGATCACTTCGAGAAAGGTAAGGCTTTTGGCCAAGAGCAAAATGCAGCCTATGTCCACGACCGTTACCACAAGCCTGCCGATGAATATGGCGATTGGTGGGATCTGCGTGGTATGAGCCAAGACTTGCATATTTTCCAGCGTCTTGGTCTGCAACTGGCCAATAGCGATGACTGGCCCAATTGGTATGAAGGCAACGAGTTCCGCGCTATTCGGGATGCTTCCAGAGCGGAGTAATTTGTTGAGCCGGCCTTAGTTAAGCCGCTCTTGGATTGAGGCGGTCTTGGATTGAGGCGGTCTTGGATTGAGGCGGTCTTGGATTGAGGCGACAGATTAACAGGCGGTGTTCAGTACACCGCCTTTTTTATGTGTGATTTCGCCGCTTGCAGCAGCGATAAAAAGCTTCAGTGTGAAATTTGCCGGGGCTGAGCGCTTTAAGTGCTGGGGGAAAATAAACCAAACAACCGCCGCCACCAGCTTTGTCGCCCGCCATGGCGAAAGAGTAAATCAGCATTCTCGGAAGATTTTGGGATATCGGTGTTGAGTTGGGGCTCGAAATCGGTATGGGCAGCTGCTTCGAGGCTTTGACGCTCGATCTGGCGTCGTTTCGGCTGACTCCGCAGATGCATGTGACGAGCTAAAGCGGCTTTAGTGCTGGCCAAAACCGCGCGTGAACTCAGCGGAACCGGCAAGAAGCGGTAGATGCTGCCCGCATTAATGAGTTGAGATAACTGACCGATATCGGCGTGTTGAGCCAGGATGATCATCATCACATCGGGGTGCTCGCTGCGTATGCGGTTCACCACTACATCGGCGCTCATTCCCAGCAATTGATCATTGACCAAGATCACGCCGACGGCTTGCTGTTCCAGCAAGATGAGCAGGGTATCGAGGTTTTCTACCGCTTCGACACGGATGCCCGCTTGGTTGATGGGGTCGAGTAATTTAATGGCGTTGCCATCGTCGAGCACCAATACCGAGACGTCGCGCCGTACCGACTCGCTTAAGAATTGGCTGGGGCTTTCTTGCTCGGCGTTAATTTCGTCAGCGACTTCCACGGCTGCCGCTTCCACGGGGGTGGCCATGGCAATGCGCGCGGCATCTTGTACGGTTTCTATTAATGCGTCATTCGACCAGGGCTTGCTGAGATAGCGATAAATATGGCCCTGGTTTAATGCATTGATGGCGGCGTCTAAGTCGGCGTAACCCGTCAGCAAGATACGCATACTGCGTGGCGACAAGCGGCGCGCTTCGGCCAGCACCTCGGTGCCATTCATGCCGGGCATGCGTTGATCGCAGACAATGACATCTACCGGTTCAAGGCACAAGATTTCCAGTGCCTCCAAACCGCTTTCTGCCAATAAAACTTTGCTGTGTGGTCGCAGCAGCCGCTGCATCGCCCTGAGCACACGGGGCTCATCGTCAATGAACAAAACCGTTGGCTGTTTCACAGAAAGTCCTCTCTGTAACATGAGTTGTGGTTGTTATGGTTGCCATCATGCGCACCGTCCTGGTGGCTGCCGCTGCCGTCGTGAGTGCCATCGTGTACTGAAACGGTCCTGCCCTAGGACGCCCAGAAGGGTTAACAATACACCCCGACAATACCTCTTAAGCATCTACGGCGATACTAATTATTGCGACGGACTCCGCATTGTAGTGCATTCGTGCCTGAGCCCGGTGGCCTTTATCAGCTTTTGTTCTGTCCCCTTATTTTTATCATGAACAGTCATGAGTTCGTAGTCGAAGGCCATCTACGGGAATCAATGGCTTAGCCTTAATCTCGATTGGCTTTTGTGTGTTTTTGTATAAGAAAAATTAATGGTAAAAGCTAATTAGATAATAATGGTAATGTTCAGTTTGTGCTAAATGCTAGTCGGTGGTAAGGTTCCATCAGTTTGTTATGACGATAAACAAGTTTCACGATTAAAGTAATACTCGCAATCTTAAGGATGAATTTGTATGCGCAAACTGGCTTTTTTATTGCTCGGCGCTATGTCGGCAGCCCATGCTCAAACATCTCTGGTTGAATTGGCAGGTGCCGAGGGAACGGCAGGTGTTGGCGTTCCGCCTGCGGGAACGAATGGATCTACTGGAGGCTCATTAACCATCTATCCCACCCGGGCAGACTTCGATGCGGTGTTCCCGGTTGGCAATCAAATTTGCGAAGATTTCGAAAATAACAGTATTAACGACGGTGATATCGTTGGTTTTCCGGCACCTTTAAACAGCGCTACCGATAACGCCTTTTTTGCCGCAGGTTCTATTGTTGACGGTATAAGCTTGCAAGATAATCCGATCAACGACTCCGATGGTGGCGGTGGCAGTGCAGATGGCCTGGTGGGTGTTGGAGCGACGGCTTTTGGTGCGCCTTCTGACATCATTGTCGCCAACACTTTTGTTGATTCCATCGACATTTTCTTTACCGATGGTAACGATGCGGTGGCCATGGATGTCTTCTCGTTTACTGCCGGTGGTACCGCCACGGTGAGTTACTTTGATGCGAGCGATACCTTGCTGGGCACCCTAGATGTGGCTGCTGGCACCGCAGTTCCTGGTTTTGCCGGTGTTTCCAGTGATGTGCCCATTGCACGAGCGAATATTATTTCTAATGCGGCAGGTGCTGATGAAGCCGAAGGCGGCGATAACATCTGCTTTACCAACGCTGCTATCGTTTTCGAAACACGAGAAATTCCCACACTGAGCCCCATTGGCTTGCTGTTGCTGGCCTTGGGTCTGCTGGGTCTCTCCGGATTGATGCTGCGCAAGGAACAGTAATTTCCTTTCCGGCATGATAAAAACCCAGTTCGTCTAGGAAGGCGAGCTGGGTTTTTTAGTTTAATGAACCCGAATAGTATGCTCAGTTATATGCTGAGCCATTGATTGATCGAATACTCAATAATCCGTACAATTGAGGTACGAATTGTTGAGCTGTGGCTAGCCATGTTCCGTATAAGCAAATTAACCGACTACGCTATCCTGGTGATGACCAGTATGGCGAAAGCCACTGATGTTGTGTTTTCCGCTCAACAACTGGCTGAAAACAACCATATTGAAGCGCCTACCGCTAGTAAAGTATTGAAATTACTGGCGCAAGCAGGGCTTGTTGAATCATTTCGTGGTGCCCACGGCGGCTATCGTTTAGCGCGCCTACCCACCGAAATCAGCGTGGCCGACGTTATCCGCGCGATTGAGGGTAAAATAGGCATTACAGAGTGCGTCGCAGAGCCCGGTTCATGTGGTCAGGAGTCGGTGTGTCGACTACGTAGCAATTGGTGTCGAATTGGTAGTGCGATAGAACAAGTGCTGGTTCAGCTCACATTAGCTGATATGGCCGAGCCTTTGCACGCCGACGCGGTGTCGTTGCAGTTTCACTCCCGCTCCGAAATCGATACTGGATCTAGAGCGTAAGTTTTAGTATTGAGGCGTCTAACACACCTAATCTATTGATTTCAGCTGGGCTTCAGGGGGGCGATCTCTTGGAGCTATGTTTCGTGGGCCGCACGGTTATGCGAGTCTTCATCGCGTTTTGATGCGAATGAGGCAAGCTAAACGGTGCTGCGTATGGCGATTCGTGAGCGCATTGCTTTCAATCGGACATTTCTTGTCATAGATCTACGAACACCCAAGCGACCAACGCACGGGCTTGCAACAGCGCCAATAGCGCTGATCTGGGCCCATCGATGGTATTGGGATGTGGATTAATGGTTATAGCATGAGTACAAATACTTCAGATATTGAGTCTTTGATCGGTCGACGTTACGAGCATGGTTTTGTAACCGATATCGAAACCGAAACCGTGCCTCCGGGCCTCAACGAAGACGTGATCCGCCTGATCTCGGCCAAAAAGGAAGAGCCTGAGTGGTTGCTTGAGTGGCGTCTGAAGGCTTACCAGGAATGGTTGAAAATGAGCCCGCCAGACTGGGCCCATTTGGGCATCGAGCCCATCGATTACCAAGCTATTTCCTATTTTGCGGCCCCTAAATCCGATAAAGATCGCCCGCAGAGCTTAGATGAAGTAGACCCTAAGCTGTTGGAAACGTACGAAAAACTGGGCGTACCCTTGCACGAACGTGCACGCTTGGCCGGTGTAGCGGTGGATGCGGTATTCGATTCCGTCTCCATTGGCACCACCTTTAAAGAAGAACTCCATAAAGCGGGCGTTATCTTTTGTTCGTTCTCAGAAGCGGTTAAAGATTACCCCGAGCTGGTGCGTCAACATCTGGGCTCTGTGGTTCCCGCACGCGACAATTACTTTGCCGCGTTAAATTCGGCGGTGTTTAGTGATGGCTCTTTCGTGTTTATTCCCAAAGGCGTGCGTTGCCCGATGGAGTTAAGCACCTATTTCCGCATCAACGCGGCGGAAACTGGCCAGTTTGAACGCACTTTAATTGTGGCCGAAGACGAAAGCTACGTAAGCTATCTTGAAGGCTGCACGGCCCCCATGCGCGACGAAAACCAGCTCCACGCCGCCGTGGTGGAATTAGTGGCGATGGAAAAAGCCGAAATTAAATACTCCACCGTGCAAAACTGGTATCCGGGCGACGAAGAAGGCCGCGGCGGTATCTATAATTTTGTCACCAAACGCGGCGACTGCCGTGGTGATCACTCGCGCATTTCCTGGACTCAAGTAGAAACCGGTTCGGCGATCACTTGGAAGTACCCCAGCTGTATTTTGCGCGGCGATCATTCCAGTGGCGAGTTCTACTCGGTGGCATTAACTCACCAATGTCAGCAAGCCGATACCGGCACCAAAATGATTCACCTGGGCAAAAATACCAAGAGCCGAATCATTTCCAAAGGCATTTCGGCTGGGCGTGGCCAAAACAGTTATCGCGGTTTGGTGCGTGTGGCCAAAAAAGCCGAAGGCGCGCGTAACTACACCCAGTGCGACTCATTGCTTATTGGCGCCCGCTGTGGTGCCCATACCTTCCCCTATATCGAAGTGAAAAACCCCACGGCTCAAGTCGAGCACGAGGCCACCACTTCGCGTATTGCTGAAGATCAACTGCATTATTGCCGTAGCCGTGGCCTTAGCGAAGAAGACGCCGTTGCCATGATCGTGCACGGCTTTTGCCGTGAGGTGTTTAAAGAGCTACCCATGGAATTTGCGGTGGAAGCCAAGGCGCTACTCGAAGTCAGCCTCGAAGGCGCGGTGGGTTAATCACGGTTTGATCAACCAAGCGCTTGCCGGTAGGCATGCCGCTTTGTCGGCAGGCGTTTAGGTGCTGCTTTTTTTGCCTATTCTTGAATCGACGTCTTAATCAACGGCGTTGTTAAACCAGGTTTGAAGACAATGACGGAATTACTCAGGATCGAAAATCTCCATGCTGAAGTCAACGGCAAGCCCATCTTAAATGGCTTGTCATTAACCATTAATGCAGGTGAGGTGCATGCGATCATGGGCCCCAACGGTGCCGGCAAAAGCACCTTGGGCCATGTGTTGTCCGGTCGTGATGGCTACGAAGTTACCGCAGGAAGTGTTCATTTCATGGGGCAAGATTTGCTCAGCATGGATATCGAAGAACGCGCGGTGGCCGGTTTGTTTCTGGCATTCCAATATCCTGTTGAAATTCCTGGCGTTAACAATGCTTATTTTTTACGCACAGCCGTTAATGCCCATCGCCGTGCGCGTGGCGAAGACGAGCTCGATGCGGTGAGCTTTATGCGCCAAGCGCGCACGTTGATGAAAGAGCTCAAAATGAACGAAGCGCTCATCAAGCGCAACGTGAACGAAGGTTTTTCGGGTGGCGAGAAAAAACGTAACGAAGTTCTGCAAATGCGGATGCTGTTACCTAAAGTGGCCATCTTAGATGAAACCGATTCCGGCTTAGATATCGATGCGCTGCGTTGCGTTGCCGATGGCGTTAATGCCTTACGCTCGGCCGAGCGCTCGTTTGTGGTTATTACCCACTACCAGCGTTTGCTGGATTACATCGTGCCCGATTATGTTCATGTGTTATCGGCGGGCAAAATCGTGGCCAGCGGTGATAAATCCATGGCCTTGGAGCTGGAAGCGAAGGGTTATGCCTGGTTACAAGAGGGCGACGAGGCCAAAGCTTCATGAGTAGCGTCTTAGCACAATGGTTAGACCAAGCGGGCTTAGGTCAGGTGGCACCGAATGCGCCCACTTCGGTGTTATCGGATGCGTTCCGCCAGCGTGCCTGGGATGCACTGCAAGCCACTGGTTTTCCCCAGCTTAAAAATGAAGATTGGAAATACACCAGCCTGCGCGCTTTAGATCGAAGCATCGCCAAGGCGAGCGGTGTGGATGAGGCGTATATCCAAGCCCAGTTGCAACAACGCTTTGGCGACAATCTTCCCGCCGAGTATTTGGTGTTTGCTGGTGGTGTATTGGTTCCCCAGTTTTCCCAATGGTCAGCCTTAACGCTGAGCCAAGATGACGCGCTTAATGAAGCGGCAGAAGCTTACCTTAGCGCTTTACAAGGTGCGGAAGATGCCTTTGTGCGTTTGTGCTTAGCTCGTTCTACCAATGTTTGGCGGGCCAGCTTAGCCACTGATACCGCCACCACGGTGCACATTGTGCATGTCGCACCTAATGCGGCAGCACACGATGACGCTGCATTAGCGCTACAGCAGCTGTTACTGCATGTGGATTTAAACCCTGGTCAGCAGTTATCACTGGTGGAGCATTTCTTAATGCCCGATGCACGGGTCTATAACTATTGCTTCAGCGCGCTGTTGGACGATAACGCTCAACTGCATCACATTCGTTTAATTCATAACGATAGCGAAGCCAGCTTATTGAGTCGTGCCTTTGTACGCTTAAAGGCCAATGCTCAGTATCACCACGCCGATGCCATCGATGGTGGGCGGTTGATTCGCCACGAAGGTCGCATTCATTATCTGGGTGATGGCGCTAGCGCTAGCATGGCTTCGGCCGCACAAATTCTCGGCAAGACTCGTGTGGATCAGGATTGGCTAATGGTTCATAGTGCCAATCACTGCCATACTCATCAATGTTTCCGCGCGGCGGTAGCCGATCGTTCAGCGGCCACTTATACCGGCCGTGCTCGAATCGATCAAAACACCAAAGCCAGCATTGTGGATCAATCTTCCCGCGGAGATC
>JAKSCJ010000211.1 GCA_022360675.1 Lysobacterales bacterium | reverse complement strand
GTCCATTAAGCGTTGGGCCTTTTCGCTGATACTGGCGTAGAAGCCTTCTTCAGTAATTAAATCCAAATTGGCATGACCTGCCGCCATAGCCACCGGATTGCCCGATAATGTACCCGCTTGGTACACCGGACCGCTGGGGGCGATTTGTTCCATCAGCGCTTTTTTACCGCCGAGGGCGCCCACGGGCATGCCCGCGCCGATAACCTTACCGAAGGTGCTTAAATCGGGGGTCACGTTGTACAGCGCCTGGGCACCACCCAAAGCAACGCGGAAGCCGGTCATCACTTCGTCGAAGATCAACACCACGCCGTGCTCGTCGCATAGGCTGCGTAAACCTTCCAAAAAGCCGGGAGCAGGTGGAATGCAGTTCATATTGCCAGCCACGGGCTCAACGATAATGGCTGCCACTTGATCGCCTTGGGCTTTCAAGGTTTCTGCCACGGCGTTGATGTCGTTAAACGGCAGAGTGACGGTGAGATCGGCCAGTGCTTTGGGCACGCCAGGCGAGCTGGGCACACCTAAAGTTAAGGCACCACTGCCGGCTTTGACTAAGAAGCTGTCGCCATGGCCGTGGTAGCAACCTTCGAACTTAATGACTTGATCGCGACCGGTGGCGGCACGGGCCAGGCGCAAAGCGCTCATGGTGGCCTCGGTACCTGAGTTCACCATACGCACCATTTCTAAACCGGGAACCAGTTCACAAATGCGCTCGGCTAAGGTCACTTCATCCGGTGTGGGTGCGCCGAAGCTTAAGCCTTTGGCGGCGGCTTCTTGGACCGCTTTCACCACATGTGGATGAGAATGACCGGCGATCATCGGCCCCCAAGAACCCACGTAATCGATATAGCGGCGCTCGCTCACATCGAATAAATACGCGCCTTCGGCACGCTCGAAAAAGACTGGATCACCGCCCACGGCTTGGAAAGCACGGACGGGAGAATTCACGCCCCCCGGAATATGGCGGCGGGCGCGTTCAATCCATTCGCTACTGCTGTTCATGTTCTGCCCTGCAACTCTTATTGCGTGAAAATTGATTGGTACTGTAAAGCACGTTTTGTGATGTTGTCGGCATCGAAGACATCGCTGATGACGGCGAGTAAATCGACGCCCGCGCCTACTAGTGAGGCGCCATTCTCGGCTGTGATGCCGCCGATTGCAACAATCGGTAACGACCAGCGCTGAGCGGCTTCTCGCAAGATATGCGCCTCGCAACGACTGGCTTGAGGCTTGGTCGATGAGACAAAGCAACTGCCAAAAGCTAAATAGCTGGCTTGGGCGTCTACTGCGCGTTGAGCCCGAGCTAAATCGTTATAACAGCTGCTGCCGATAATGGCGCTGCTGCCCAATTGTTGCCGTGCCTCAAGTAGTGCCTCGTCGGCGCGGCCCAAGTGCACACCACTGGCGTTAACGGCGCGGCATAACGCTACATCGTCGTTGATGATGAGTGGGACTGCGAAGTCGTTACAGAGTTCGTTTAAGGCTTGGGCTTGCTGTAAACGTAAGTCTTGATCGCCTAGTTTGTTTCGATACTGCAGCACTTTGGCCCCGCCAGTTAAAACGGCTTGGCACTGGGTGAGGAGCTGCTCGGTATCGTGGCATTCGGGCGTAATGGCATAAAGCCCACGTCCTAAATGGCTTTTAAGATGCGGCGATGTGCTTATATCGCTTGAATTTTGCGGTGGTGGCGTCATTTACCCAACACAGAATGACTTCTACAATGTGTTATTTTTTCATGGAATCGGACAAATGAGCGAAAACGCAGCAGAATTTCGAACTTGGATGTGCGTTGTTTGTGGCTGGATCTACGACGAAGCTAAAGGTTCACCCGACGACGGCATTGCGCCTGGCACCCGCTGGGAAGATATTCCCGAGTTCTGGACCTGCCCCGATTGCGGTGCGGGTAAAGAAGATTTTGAGATGATCGAACTGTAAGCGCTTCTTACTTTCTCGGTTTTTCAAATCCCACCTAAACGATGCTCCATCGTCTTCGGCGCATTCTCGCTCCCACCACAATAGAGAATGCCCGATGCCCATTGCCCGTTGGCGTGTAACTCAAACCAGCGGGCAGCAGGGCCCTTCCCGTCGTCTTTAAAATAGCGAACCCCGGCTTGTGTGTTGATCGAGCAGGCGGGCGCGCCGATGATGTTGATGTCTCCTCGCTGTTGCTGAAATGCTTGGTGGGTATGCCCACAGGCCAGGATTTTAAGCTGCGGGTACGGTGCCAATTGCTGCCACAGGCGTTGGCTATTGAGCAAAGGAAAGCGATCGATCCAGGGCGTGCCGATGGCAAACGGGTGGTGGTGGATAAAAATGATGGCAGCTTGTTCAGAGTGTTCGCGTAAACGCTCCCCTAAAGCGCTGAGTGCCGCTTCACTGACTAAACCGTCAGGGCGGTCACCCCATTGCGAATTTAAACCGTCGATATACCAGTGCTGGTTTTCCCAAGCATTCTCGCAGAGCACACGCCATGAGGGCTGTTGAATGCATAGCGCGCGTTGTTGCTGAATGTCGTCGTGATTGCCGGGAATCAACATCACGGGGCAGGGTAACGGCGATAATGCTTCAACCAGGTGTTGGTAGCTGGCTGGGCTGCAGTCGTGGCTGAGGTCGCCACTGGCAACGACGATATCGGGCTGCCAATGCTGAATGGCGGGCATCAGCTGCTGCAAGCGGGCATAAGGATGGACGCCACGATAATAGGCAGCAGGATCGGCGGATAAATGCGCATCGCTAATTTGGAGTAGGCGTAGACTGGTGCCGTTGATCATGCTTGTGCTCCTGTGGCTATAGCGAGCTTACCAGTCGATCGCTTGGCCGTTCCAGGCATAAAAGCCGCCACTTTGCTGCGGGCTTAAGCCAGTCATCACCTGCCATAAACAGTGGGCACTGTGTTCGGCGCTAAACAATTGTTGCGCAGGAACACGGGCTTGGAAAGGTTGTGATAAAGCGCTGTCCACGGTGCCGGGATGCAGGCTGACACAGATACTTGCGGGGTTTTGTCGCTTCAATTCGATGGCGGCGGTGTGGATGAATTGATTTAACGCAGCTTTGGAGGCGCGATAGCTATACCAGCCGCCCAAGCGGTTATCGCCAATACTGCCTACTCGTGCCGAAAGTGCCGCCAGCAAGTACGGCCCGTGCTTGGGAAAACGAGTGCTGAGGTGACTAATTACCCGGGCAGGGAGCAAGGTGTTCACTCTAAAGTTATGCAGCATCCATGCGCTATCGAGCTGGTTTAGCTGGCGTTCGGGTTGATATTGATCTTGGTGTAATACGCCAGTGCCAATAAAAGCGAAGCGCAAAGGCGCTTGGCCATCAAGGCCGCCGTCGATTTGTGTTACTGCCTGTGGCCACTGGGTATCGTCTAACACATCGGCTTGGATCAGCTGTAAGTGTGCGTATTGCTGACTCCAGGAATTGTGTTGCCGCCAGTGTTGGGTGTTACGTGTAATGAGCTGTAATCGACCTGCCGTATGGTGACTAAGCCATTTTCGCGCGATGGCACTGGCAATCGCACCACCGCCAATCACCAAGGCGCTTTGTTCGCGGTTGCTGAATGCTGACTCGGCCATGGCCAAACACTCCACTGTGATGGTTGACAACTACGCTAGCATGATGGAGAAGATGCTGAGATGAAGGCCCTTAAAAGCAGTAACTTAAACAGCAGCAACACGCTTAACAACGGATGATCGGTGTAAGCGGCGACAGGGAAACTGCCGAAATTAAAAAAACCGTAATAGCCAAAATTGCCATAGCGTAACTGCCATAGCGAACACGGTGATAGCGAAAACCTTTTAAAAATGGGGCGTTTTGCATCTAAGTTGTGTTTTGGTTCGAGATTTGTACGCTATATTCATAAAAAATGGCTCAGAAACGCTACCATGAGGTGACCAATG
>JAKSCJ010000135.1 GCA_022360675.1 Lysobacterales bacterium | reverse complement strand
GCGCTGTGGGGCAGAACATGGAAAGCGCGAAAGCACGTTTTGAAGCTGCATTAACTGTGCTCAATGAACACGAGACGGTGAATCCCGAGCATACTGCTGCTTTGGGTTATTGCTTTGGTGGCTCGGTGGTGCTGAATATGGCGCGCTTGGGTGTTGATCTTGATGTGGTGGGTAGTTTCCACGGCGGTTTAGGTGGCGTGAAAGCGGGTGACGCCAGCAATGTGCAGGGCCGTGTTGCCATTTATAACGGGGCTAGTGATCCCTTTGTGACCCAACAGCAAATTGATGAAGTGACCCAGGCTTTAGACTCGGCCCAGGTGGATTATCAGTTCATCAATTATCCGGGAGTGGTGCACAGCTTCACCAATCCGGGCGCGACCAAAATTGGCGAGCAGTTCCAATTACCTTTGCGCTACGATCAACTGGCTGACGATAGCTCTTGGCAGCATTTCCAGCTGTTACTGCGCGATACCTTTAACTCAGAAGGTTAATGCAGCAGTGCTCGCTTGAATCTACAAGGTGATGAGACCGCTGGGACATCGATGTTGTTGAGCCATTCATTGGTTCAATGACGCTAGCTAAACCCTGAGCGGGACCTTTCTTGCAGTCAATTCCAGATTGAATTCATGTCCGAATCTGGCCAGTGTAGCGTTAATGACGACGCTACACTGCAGCTATGAATGAGCCCAGCAATATCGACTCCACCCACCACGTAAGCGCCCCGGCTGCGCTCGACGCACAAATTTGTGAGCAAGCTCGACTCAGCCGCGATGCACGCTTCGATGGTTTGTTTTACACCGCCGTGCGCAGTACCGGAATTTATTGTCGGCCCGTGTGTCCGGCTCCGGCGGCAAAAGCGGTAAATGTGGAATATTTCCAAACGGCAGCAGCGGCGGCGGCGGCGGGCTATCGTCCGTGTTTGCGGTGTCGTCCCGAATTGGCTCCGGGTGCCGATGTACATCAACTGCCCCAGGGTAAGGTTCGCCAAGCGTTATTACGCATTGAGCAAGGCGTACTAGACGAGGGTCATGTGAGCCAATTAGCTGCCGAATTAGGTATTGGCGAGCGTCAGTTGCGCCGTTTATTCCACCAGCAACTAGGTGTGAGCCCGCAGCAGTTGGCTTTGAATCGCCGTTTGCTGTTTGCCAAACAACTGCTGCACGACACCGATATGTTGGTCATTGATGTGGCCATGGCTGCCGGATTTAACAGCCTGCGACGGTTTAATGATGCCTTCCAGCGTTCTTACCAGATGAGCCCCAGCCAATTGCGGCGCGGGCGCAATGAATCGGCGGCTTCCTTACAAGAAGGTATACAGCTGTATTTGCCCTATCGACCACCCTATCATTTTGCAGCACTGCTGGATTTTCTGCGCCAGCGCACTATTGCCGGTTTGGAGTGGGTCGACGATGGCTGCTATCAGCGCTTGATTCATAACGGGCAGGGTGGTGCTGCCCAGTTATCGGTGCGCGATGAACCCAAACGCTCGGCTTTGTGTATTCAACTAAGCGGCGTGGCTGCCGCAGGCTTATTGCCTTTGGTGCAACGCATCAAGCAATTATTTGATGTGGATGCCGATAGCGGACTTATTGAAGCTCAACTATCGACAGATGCACGCTTAGTGCCGCTGCTTGAGCGTTGCTCTGGCATCCGTGTGCCAGGCACTTTAGACGGCTTTGAATTGGCCGTACGCGCGGTGATTGGTCAGCAGATCAGCGTAAAGGCGGCACGTACTTTATTGGGGCGTGTGATCGAGCGCTGCGAAACGCCTACGGTCGTGCCGGTAAATGCGCATCTGTATCGCTTGTTTCCCACGCCCAATGCCTTGGTGGAAGCCGATTTACAAGGCATTGGCCTTACCGATAAACGGGTGGGCACTTTGCAAACCATGGCCCAAGCCTTGTTAGACGGCAAGGTGAGTTTTCAGCAAGGACAAAGCTTGGATGAATTTATTCAACGCTGGTGTGCACTGCCTGGTATCGGTCCATGGACGGCACACTATTTAGCGATGCGCAGCTTGCATCATCCCGATGCATTTCCGGCGGGCGATTTAATTTTAAGGCGCGTCGCCCACACCCTGGGCGAGAGCAATAATTGCGATGACATGAATACCGATGCGCCAAAAGCGCCACCGGCACTAACAGAACGCAAGCTGGCGAGTATGAGTCATGCGTGGCGGCCGTGGCGTGCTTACGTGGCTTTGATGTTATGGCATAGCGTGAGTTTGCCGAAGTAATGGAATAAAGCAATGAAATACTACGACACCATCGACACCCCCATGGGCTCGCTGTTACTGCTGGCCACCGAAGCGGGTTTGTGTGAGCTGGACTTCAACGCGAAAGCGCGCGAAATCGAAGCCGATTGGCAGCATGATCCTGAACGTTTAGCGCCAGTTATTAAGCAAGTGGGTGCTTATTTTGCCGGTGAATTAACCGACTTTGATCTGCCATTAGATCCCCAGGGTACCGAGTTTCAACGACGGGTTTGGCGTGAGTTATGTGCGATTCCTTTTGGCGAAACCATCAGCTATGGCGAATTAGCACGACGGATTGGTAAACCCACAGCCAGCCGTGCGGTGGGAGCGGCCAATGGCCAAAATCCGGTGGCCATTATCATTCCCTGCCATCGGGTGATCGGTGCTAATGGTAAGTTGACTGGTTATGCCGGTGGTTTAGATAAAAAGTCTTTTTTGCTGGATCACGAACGCCGTCACGACTGCCGCCCTTTGGTTTTATCACCTTGATAATTCAAGTTAAATAGACCGGGGAAATGTCTATATTTTTAGCATATTGTTACAAATGGTGGCTTCTGTTAGAGATTAATTGACTGTCAATTCAACTAGGGATACGATTAATATTGCTTTTTGTTATAAGCGACTAATATACGTTATGCCTAGAACTCGAGAATTTGACCTGCATGAGGCTCTGGACCGTGCGATGACAGTGTTCTGGAGTAAAGGCTATGAAGCCACTTCGATCCAGAATTTAGTTGATCACATGGGCGTTCAACGTGGCAGCTTATACGCGGCCTTTGGCGATAAGCACAACTTATTTGTCGAAGCGCTACGCCACTATGGTGAAACGGTGATCACCTACCATTTACGCCTGCTGGAAGATCCCAGCCGTGGTTTAAGTGCGATCCGAGCATTTTTTGATGAACTGGTGAACTGCGCACTGGAAGACAGTGATGCCAAAGGTTGCTTTGTCACCAATACCACCGCCGAGCTGGCGGCTTGCGATGCGGTGGTGGCCAGCGAATTACGCGGCTCTATTGAAGCGATGGAAGCACGCTTTTTTGCCGTCTTAGAAGCAGCCCGTGCCCAAGGCGAGTTAGCTGCCGATAAAGACCCGCGTACGATCGCTCAGTTTTTGGTGGCCTCTTTCCATGGCTTGCAAATCACCTCCAAAATTCAGCGCCAGCGCGAACATCTGGAAACGGTGAAAGGCACCATTTTGGCGGTATTGGATTAAGCGCTTAAGCTTGTCGCCCCAGCATGATTGCCTTTGCTTATCGCTAGCTACCTTTAAGGTCGTTTGCTGCCTTTAGGTTGTTCACCAGGCTGGGCTGTTCATCAGGGTTGTAACGCTTGCAAGTGCGATGCGCCTAACTGGCGCATCTGCTGCATGATCCACGCTTGGCGTTGCTGAACGTAATCGCTGGGCGTGTCGATATGCAAGGCTTTAGGGTTGGGTAACACCGCCATCATTAAAGCGCTTTGTTCGCGGTTTAAGCTGTAGGCCTCTTGCTGAAAAAAGTGTTGGGCAGCCGCCTCAACGCCATAGATTCCGGGTGCAAACTCGGCAATATTCAAATACATTTCTAAAATTCGCCGCTTACCCCAAATCACTTCAATATTGCCGGCACAAAAGGCTTCTATGCCTTTCCGGAACAAACCACCACCCGGCCACAGAAATAAGTTCTTGCACACTTGCTGAGTAATGGTGGACGCACCGCGCAGGCCTTGGCCTTTTTGATAATCGTTGATAGCCGCCTCAATTTGCACCCAATCCAAACCATAATGCAGCGGAAACCGTTGATCTTCGGCAGCTACTGCGGCCTGGGCTAAGTGTGGCGAGAGTTGTTCCCAATCGCGCCATTGGTACTGCACCGGGTTTTGATCGGCTTGCAGCATAAACGCGCTTACCGGTGGTGGTAAGAAGCGCAAGACCAACAACAGCAAGATAAACACTAACCATAAGCTTAAACCCCAGCGTAGGGCTTTAAGGCTTAGGCGTAGAATGAATGTGCCCATAGTGATTGCATGATGATCAGCTCAAGTGAACGGTGAATAGGAGGTAAGGCAGATGGCAAATGTGGATGAAATTATGCAGCAATTAGCTGATCTTGGCAGTACACAAACCCTCAATATCTATCGTCGTCATGGCGCGCCCGACAATAGTTTTGGTGTCAAAGTGGGCGCGATGAAACCTTTGGCCAAACGCTTTCGTGGCGAGCAAGAGACGGCTCTGGCGCTGTACGATACCGGAAATGGCGATGCGCAATACTTCGCCGGTTTAATTGCTAAACCCAAAGCCTTTACCCAAGTGCAGCTTAATCACTGGGCGCAAACCGCAACTTGGTACATGGTGGCGGAATACACGGTGCCGCGCATGACGGTTAATAATGCGGCTTGTTGGCCGTGTATTGAGACATGGCTAGATCACACCAGCGACTCTGTACGCGCTACCGGCTGGACCACCATGGGATCGTACACAGCCATCACAGCCGACGAACAGCTGGACTTGGCGAGCTTGTCGAATTATTTGCTGAAGGTGCAAAACGATATTCACAGCAGCACCAATCGCACTCGCTATGCAATGAATCAGTTTGTTATCAGCATCGGTTGTTATGTACGGCCATTGCATGAAGAGGCTTTGGCGGTGGCCAAAGCGATCGGCAAGGTTAAGGTGGATCTCGGTAAAACCGCATGCAAAGTTCCACAGGCCAGCACTTATATTGAAAAAGTGGCCACGATGAATCGCGTGGGTAAAAAACAAAAGCCTTCTACGTAATAAGTTTTTTAGTGAAAGGGCTTTTAATCCAGGCTCAATATCGCCGGTAATTGCTGGGGTTGATGCAGCTGCAAGAGCTGGTAGGCCATACCGGCAGTACCGTTCATTAAGCCAAACACCAGCGCGTGGTTATTAATGCCCGGACGTACTTGTTTGTACTGAACCCGGTGCAGCAAGGTGCTGCGCAACGTATTGATTTGCTGTTGGGCAAGTTGTGTTTGCTGATCGCTTGCTAGCTGGCGGCTGGCGGTTTCCAATAAGGCTAAGTTACCGATATCGCCGTGGCATAAACACTGGTTATAGCCAAAGCTAGAATCGAAGGTGGCTTGGGTGGCGGCCAGGGCATCGTGGGCGCATTGCTGAACGATATCTGCGGGAAGTTGCAGGCGTCCTAGCTGGGCCTGGTGATACAAACTCAGGCGCGATAAACCAATGCCCGTTGCACCATGGCACCAGGCCACCACGTATTGCTCGTCTTCGCTAAGCTCGCTTTTACGACGGTCGCGCCAATTATTGTATTGGCTTGAGAAATGCAGATTTTCAAAAGCCATGGCCGAGCGCGCTAAATCGCTAAAGCGCTTTTCACCACTGTGATGAGCCAAATACCACAAACTATGGCTGATACCCGCCGCGCCATGGGCTAAACCGGTTAGTGCTTCGCCCTCGGCGGCATCACACGGCCAGGCGGCATGGCCTTGTATGTTTTGCTGATGTTTTTCAAGGTAGTCGCCGCATTCCACCGCCAATGCCAGCAACTCGGGGTCTTGCATTTGTTCGTAGCAGCGCAGCAAGCCCATGATGGCGCCGGAAGCACCGCCAATCCAGTCGAATAAACGGTCTTTGGGTAAGTCACGGCGTAAACGCCTGCACCATAACGCCAGCTCTTTTTCGCCCGGTGCGCTGAAGCCTAAACGCATCAACACACTGGCCGTATAAAAAATTCCACCCCAACCGGCAAAAGCGCCCACGCACTCTAAAGCACGCGGGTTATCAATAATGCGTTTGCGGCAGCTATTCCATGTTTGTACCGCCAAGGTGTGGTAGCCCTGGCGTTGGCTTTGCTGGTGCAATGCCGCCAAAGCCACAGCAATACCCGCCAGACCGTCGTAAAGGCTGGTATTGCACGGCAGCATATTCCAACCACTGTCGCCTTGTAAGCTGGGTTGTAACCAGCCCACCCAGCCATTGTGATGCACTACGTGTTGACGAATTTGTTGCCCTAAACGATGGGCGGCGTCGATGGCATTGGACGGTGTGGCTTGATAAGCCGCCTGCTGATTTTGAGTTGCATGTCTTGGATCTGGCGATGAGGCTGAATGGCCCGGCGGATGGGCCGACAAGCCACATAGGCAGTCATGCACTAATCGGTACTGTTTAACGAGATCGCTGGCACTGAGTTGGGAGACTCGTTGTTGAACCTGGGCAAAACCACTTTGGGCAAAGAAGTTGGGATATTCGCGGCCTTGGTCATCCCACAGCGATGTGCTGTCGGTGCGGGTGGTAAATAAAGGAACATCGCTGCGCGAAAGCGCTTCGTGTTCAGCGTTGATCAATGGACGCACGGCAGGGTAGTAGGCATAGTCCAGCCAGAGTTTGTCGAACAGGCGATCACGCATGAGTCCATCACGGCAGTAATCGGGATGAAACGCGGCGTGAATTAAGCGAGTATAGGTATCGGTGCCACGTATGATGTAGCGGATGCGATGCTGTTTTAGCGCTGCCAGTGGACCTTGGTCGTGAGCCAGTTCGTCTTGATGTACGCAAAGAAGCCGATAACAACGAGCGAAGCCTGCCAGCACCTGCGTGGCGTAATTGTGCGCGTAGCAGACTTGCTGGTTTAAGACGGGCTGATTGTGTCCTGCGGGCATTGTGCTGTCGGTGGGATGCAAGTGCAGTGTGTCTAGGTTTTGATCGCGCAACTCGGCTGCCTTGGTGGGTCGTCCGTGGCTATTGCCCAGGCCGCTCAGATCAACTAAAGGTTGATCGCGATAGGTGACGTGTAAATTAGGCAACATGCCGCTGCGCAGTATCGTGGCACTGTTCACACGGGAACCCGGACCAACGGCGGTGTTATCGAAAACGTGCGCTTGTAGCAAGGTTTCGATATCGATCAAAAAAGGGTGTTCGCCCTGGGCGATAATGTTTTCGTAATGAAAGTCGGTGGCTTCGAGTAGATACAGCAAAGCCAAATAGATGCCTTGGCGCTCATAAAAACGTTCTACTTCATCTTGTTTTGTGCAGTTTTTTGCCGCTATAAACTCACACCAACCGTATTCACCGCAATCGACTATGTGCGTGGTTTTTAAAGCGGGTTTAACGCCCCAGCGATTGAGCTTGACGAGTATCTGTTGAAAGGCGATATCGACAGATAGCGGCTTGGGTTTATAAACAAGTTTGTGGCCGCTATCAAAATGCACGATAAACACACTGCGTCCATCGCAATGACGATCACCAGAACCTGTATCGATGCTGGTGATATCGCCCAAGATGTTGTGTTGGAAAAACGCGTGGGCTAATCGTTGTTGATCGCGACAAAAGCGCCGATAAAACTCGCTGTGCGTGGCTTGCCATTGCCGGGCACGATCTAATAATTGGCGCGCTAATACAGGATATTCTCCGAGCAGAGATAAAGCTTGTTCCGGTGTTTTTAGTTGCTGTAGAAAAGCTTGATAACGCTCGGCACTGGTGACACCGGGCAGGCTTTGTTGCAAGCGTTTGATTTGTAATGCTAAAACCAAAGTGCGCAATGTCATGCGATGAAATTGCAAACACAAGCTCGGCAATGAGTGGTCGATATAACGCAAAGCTTGCGGAGCGCTGAGCGCTAATTCCTGTTGTAATTGACCAAATAACTGCTCGGCTGCATGCAAGATTAATGGTCGCAACCATTCGAGCAGTTCAATAGCGGTGGCCTGGGCATGAATATCGGGTAAAGGTAGCGTTTGCT
>JAKSCJ010000274.1 GCA_022360675.1 Lysobacterales bacterium | reverse complement strand
CATGCCCGGTGACCGTCGCACGAACACGGGCGCTCGTTGCGCCCTCGGGTACCGCCACTTCGCGTGCCTCATAGAAGTTCTCGACGGGGTTATCTGGGTTCCCAATCTCCGCCTCGCCGTTCCAGAGGTTCATCACCGCAACCGGTTCACGCTCAGTCTCTCCCTCGTAGAAATCCAGACGGAAGCTCACCAGCCAGCCCTTCATGTAGGTGCCGATATGCGTCTCGAACTGACGCGAATCCCTGAATAGCGGCAGCAGGTCCGTCACATCGGAGTGCCAGGTCCATCCTCGCCGGTAGGGCGTGATGAATCGGAACACCTCGAAACGCTCCGTGATCGGGCTGCCTTCGTCATCAGTCTCACCCGTCGCCACACGGATCGCAACGGTCCCCTTCTTATCCCAGTGGTCGTAGCCCATCTCCGGCTCGCTCAGCGTCAGCGTCGCGATGACTCGACCGACCGAATCGGGGATCTGCGAGAACTCCACATCGCTGCGAAGCGTCGCCGCGTTCTGGAGCAGCTCCGCATCGAATGCCCTGACCTCGACCGGCTCCGGCATCGGTGATTCCAACCCAACCCAGCGCGTGATCTCCAGATCCTCAACTTCGATGTCACTGCCCTCGACACCCGCCATCGCGTGCAACCGCATCGGGCGAACATCCCATATGAACTGGTCAATGATGACCTCACCATCAAGCATCACGACGACCTTCGCACCGCCCAGGACATACCGCAGGTGCAGATCAACATCGACCCACTCGCCCGTGCGGAACTCGTAGTCGCTGCGGACGTTGATCCGCTCGCGTCCGTTTGCGTGGACCGAGATCTCGCGCTGCGGGCGCTCGTACCAGTTGCCGTCCGCGTCGAACCAGCCCATGACACGCCCGTTCTCGTCCTCGGACTTATCCGGGATCTGGTTGTGCACATCCAGCGCGATCGCGATCGAGTGATCAGTGCTGGGCTCGTCCCACACGAAGCCCTCACTCAGCGCACCTCGATCGGGGTCGATGAGCACGATGCCCAGCCCCCGGTTGTCGCCCGAGTACCCTGAGTCATCAGGTACGGGGAACTTCGCCCGCATCGACACACGGACCGATTCTACAACCCCATCGGTGGGCGCTGTGCGCGCACGAAGCTCGCCGCCCATCGAGAGCGTAGAGCAGACCATCAGAGAGATCAGCATAAACGAGGTACTCAGGTAGTTTCGCATACCCAAGCATATCGCGATCAGGTTGTTCACCGGGCCCTAGTGCGGCACTTCCTTGACGGCATTGCGATTCCAAGCTGGGACACGGAACACGATCGGTCCATCGCCCGTGATATCGCACTGGCAGGACAGGCGAGAGTTGATCTGAAGACCAGGCGCCTCCTCAACGCGGTCCTCCTCTTCCTCTTCCGCCTCGCTGAGCGAATCCATGCCCTGCTCAACATACACGTGGCAGGTGGAACACGCGCAGACACCGCCGCACGCGTG
>JAKSCJ010000493.1 GCA_022360675.1 Lysobacterales bacterium | reverse complement strand
GCGAGCGTGGAGAATTGCCAAGTAAAGCGGCGGTACTCGGTAGCGAGCAAGTGCAAAGTGCTTTGCTGGCCTCAACTGCCACCACTGTGGCGATTTTTATTCCGGTATTGTTTTTACAAGACGTGGCGGGTCAGTTGTTTGCCGATTTGGCACTCACCATCGCCATCGCCGTGAGTTTGTCTTTGTTCATCGCCTTAACGGTGTTGCCCAGCGCCGCCAGCAAATGGTTGCGCGCTAAAGGCTTAACTGATCAACACGCCCCGCGTTGGCGCGGCTTGGCGACTTTACTGATGCGTTTATCGAGCACCCGTAAGCGTCAAGTGACCTGGGTGGTGGGTTTGTTAAGCGCACCGCTGCTGCTGACTTGGCTGTGGTTCCCGCAATTAGATTATCTGCCGCCAGTGAAACGCGATGCGGTCGATGCTTTCTTAAACATGCCGCCGGGCGCCACGGTAGAAACCAGCGAAGAAGAAATCATTAAACCCATTGTTGAGCGCTTGCGTCCGTATATGGATGGCGTAAAAGAGCCTGCACTGAAAAACTATTACGTCTTGTTGTGGCCGGGTGGCGGCAATATGGGTGTACGTGTACAGGATCAAACACGCGTGAAGGAAATGGAGCAAATCATGCGTGATGAAATCCTGGTGGGTTTCCCCGATTTTCGCGCCTTTGCTGCCCAGGGCAATTTATTTGGCGGCTTTGGCGATGGCCGCAATGTGAGTTTAGAGCTGCAATCGGCCGACCAAGAGGGTTTATATGCCGCTGCCGCTGAGGGTGAGCGCTTATTACAAGACGCTTTTCCCGATGCCAATGTGCGCACCTTCCCGAGCATTGAGCTGGCTGAACCTGAACTTCGTGTTCGTCCTAATGACCAACGCATTAACGAAGTGAACTGGGATCGCGCTGGCGTGGCCAGTGTGGTGCGTTCTTTAGGTGAAGGGCGTTGGCTGGGTGAATACTTCGACGGTGAAAAACGCATGGATATCATCATGCGGGCCGATGGCTGGCGTACCCCTGAAGAATTAGAAGGTATTCCGCTGGTTACGCCCACCGGTGCGGTGGTGCCCCTGGGCGATTTAATGGGTGTGGAACAAACCACCGGCCCTGCGCAGATTCGCCGGGTAGATGGCCGCCGAACGGTCACTTTAAATATTCAGCCGCCCGATGGTTTGTCGTTAGAAACCGCCATTCAACGGATTCGCGATCAAGTGGAGCCCGATCTGCGTGCCGCCATGCCCGCCGATGGCAATATTCGCTACGGCGGCAGTGCCGATTCACTGGACTCAGCCATTGCGGCCATGGGCAGTAACTTTGGTACGGCATTATTGATTCTGTTTTTCTTGATGGCGGGTTTATTCCGCTCTATCAAAGATAGTTTCTTGGTGCTGCTCACCATTCCATTGGCAACGGTGGGCGGTATTGTGGCCTTGCAAGTGCTGAACTTAGTGAGTTTCCAGCCAATGGATCTACTCACCATGATCGGCTTCATTATCCTGTTGGGATTAGTGGTGAATAACGCCATCTTACTGGTTGCCCAAACCCGCGCCGCAGAGGCCGAAGGTCTAAGCCGCTCTGCTGCGGTGGAACAAGCTTTATCGATGCGCCTGCGGCCTATTTTCATGAGCACCGCCACCAGCGTAGTGGGCATGTTGCCGCTTTTGTTATTGCCTGGTGTAGGCAGCATTATTTATCGCGGCTTGGCTGCGGTGATTGTGGGCGGTATGTGCTTTAGCTTGGTGTTTACTCTGGTGTTGTTGCCTTGCCTATTGCAATTGACGCAACGGCAACAAGCACAAACCACGGCTGGCGCCGATACGGCAGCCGCCAAAGAACAAACTGTTGCCCTGGAAACCGTGGCCTAGCGTTGATGAGCTAAAAATTTCCAAGCAGCAAAACAATTTTGATGTTTTCTTTTGAGTTTGCGGTGGCAGCTAGCGCTGGCATCGCATCACGAGGAGTGATTTCCATGATGAGCGTTTTGCATTCAAGTCGTATGCGACGCGCCTTAAGCGCCGCCTTGCTGTTGTGTTGGTCTAGTGGTGCTGTCTTCGCCCAAGAGCAAGACCCTTCGCCCGTTGAAGTGGACGTGGCGGGCACCAGTGTGTCGGCGGCCACCCGTTGGGCACCGGGTACCGTTATCAGCATGAATGATGCACGCATCAGTGCCGAATTATCGGGCCGCATTACCTGGGTGGCCGAAGTGGGTGATGAGATTGAAGCTGGCGGCGTGTTGGCACGTATTGATGACAATGCCCTACAGCTGGAGTTGCAGCAAAACCAAGCGCGCATTCAACAGCTTGAAGCCCAGTTGAAGTTCCAAAACAATCAACATCAGCGCTTACGGCAGCTGGCCAAAAGCAATAATGTGTCGTCGACCCAATTAGACGAAGCCGCATCCCAGTTGGGCATTATCGAGCAAGACTTGGCACAAGCGCGTATCGCTGGTCAACAAATTGAGCGCCGTATTGAACTGAGCACCGTACAAGCGCCTTTCGGCGGCCGTGTGGTTGAGCGCATGGCGCAAGTGGGCGAGTTTGCCAACCAGGGCACGCCCATGCTGCGCTTGGTGGATACCGTCGATCGCGAAATTCGTGTCCGCGCCCCAGTGAGTGTGGCGCAATATGTACAACCGGGTATGCAAGTTACGGTAAGCCAAGAGCAGTACACCGCGGCTGCAGAAATACGCACCGTGATCCCGGTGGCCGATGAGCGCTCGCGCATGTTTGAGTTGCGTCTTTTGGCCGAAGATCCGCATTGGGTAATCGGTAGTGCAGTGCGAGTGGCTTTGCCCATTAGCGCCACCCAGGCCCGGGTTTCTATTCCGCGCGATGCCGTCATTATGCGTGGTCAAGAAATGTATGTTTACGTGGTAGATGACGCCAATAGTGCGCAGCGGGTCGATGTTCGAACCGGCGTAGGTATGGGCGAGCGTGTTGAGGTGATCGGTGGTGTTGAAGTGGGTGACCGCTTGGTAGTGCGTGGCGGCGAGCGCCTAACGCCGGGCCAGGAAGTGACCATTCTCAGCCGCAATGAGCACGAAGCCGGTCAAGCACCAAGCATTGCTGCCATTCCCAGTTCTTAAAACTTGTGAAGAAAGAACACCAGGCCTGTGTCCTGGTGTTCTCCCCCAGCGCTACTCAGTCCCCTCGAGTAGCGCGAATTCACTGGCCATGGCCCCTTGCTTGCCAGTGAAAAAAGCATTCCTCAAAACCCTATCGAATGACCACCTGGTTGCCGAGAAACCTACAGCACCAAGGCTTAAGTTAAGCCGTACGAAAGTGAGGCTGGCTTAAGTACTGAATTAACTCCCGGTAACGCCGACGAATATTGCCGATCTGGCGCTGAGATAAGCCGTAGCGCGCCACTAGCTCGGCACGGGATGCGCCAGCGGCCGAGGCGGCGGCGATATCCAGGTTGCGCCAGTGCCGTTTCAAGCTACCCGCTTGGGGTAAATCCACGGTTTCGCCACCAAAATGTTGCATCAGCAGCTCAAGTTTCTCGCGGCTAATGACTTTTAATAAAGGACACTGGGGGCGCAAGCGCTTAGGAATATAGATTGAGCGCCCGCCGAAGTGATCTAACACTTGGGTGGTGGCATCGGTGCCGATGAGATGAATCAAAACCTGCACCGACTGCGGTAAGCAATGTGCGTTTAAATGACTGGGCGCAGCACCATTATTGATGTTGGCTGGGCGTAAATTGTGATTTTGCATCATATGTGGTTCCACCATGGCCTAGTCCCCTCGAATTTTCGTTTATTAATGCTTAAGTGGCGGCAGTGACAGCTGCGCAGCCAACCCGCTTGGGTACTTTCATTACTGCAAATTTGATGCCAATTTTTTTCGACGACTATTGTTTGTGTAAGTCATTGTTTTTACTGCTTGTAATAACAGCGGCAATAAATACTAGGAGTTATTGCCGTGTCGGCGACATGTCGACCGACATCGGTATTCCGACACTATGGGGTGGTGTTGCGGTGGCGGGCACATGCGCTAGGATGTGGCGCTGAGGTCGTTTTGGGGTGGTTTTGGGGTGGATATTGAATGAAGCAAAAACTGGCGCTGATCGCCGGACCAGGTCTGGCTGTGTTGCTGTGGTGTTTGCCGGTGCCCGAAGGCTTAAGTGCCGAAGCTTGGCAGGTGGCGGGTTTAGCGGTGTGGATGGCGGTATGGTGGTTTAGTGAAGCGATACCTTTACCGGCAACGGCTTTATTGCCCATGGTGGTGCTGCCATTAAGCCAAACTATGGGTATGCAGCAGGCCGCCGCACCTTATGCGCATCCGGTGGTGTTTCTGTTTATGGGTGGGTTCATCATTGCCCAGGCCATTCAGGCACGCGGCTTAAGTCAGCGTTTGGCGCTGTGGGTGATTCGTCGCCAGCAAGGCAGCCCCAGCCGCACCGTGGCCGCGTTCTTTATTACCGCTGCGGTGTTGAGTTTATGGGTCAACAATACCGCCACCGCGTTAATGCTGTTACCCATTGCCCACGAGGTACTACGCTCCAGCGGCGACGAAAAAAGCACCGCCGTATGGGCGCCACCGCTACTTTTGGCGCTGGCTTACGGCTGTAATATTGGCGGTATGGGCACCATCATCAGCACCGCGCCCAATGCGCTTACCGCCGCCTTCTTAGGGCAGGATTTACAGTTTCCTGTTAGCTTCGCCCAGTGGTTGATGTTTGGCTTACCTTTGGTGGTCTTGGGTGTGGGTATTGGTATTGTCTTGCTGACGCGCGTGTTGTTTCGTGTCCCCAGCCACGGGCCCAAGCCCCAGCTCAGCGATTTACCCGCCATGAGTGCCGCCGAGCGCCGTACCGCCATTATTGCCATCGCCACCGCCTTGGCGTGGATGCTGAAACCCTGGCTCAAACAATGGATACCGGGCATACACGATACCGCCATCGCCATGGGCGGAGCGCTGCTGTTATTTGTGATACCGGCCGGACTGTCGACAGGAAAGGCAGCGAACAAAACACCAGCTGATAGCGACGCTGAGCCCAGTGCGCAAGCTCCTGCACGGCTATTAAGCTGGCAAGAAGCCGCCCAACTACCCTGGGGCGTGTTGATCTTGTTTGGTGGTGGCTTGAGCTTAGCGGCGGCCATTCAAAGCACGGGTTTAGCCCAATGGCTGGGTAATTATTTAGCCTTTCTCGAAGGTGTGCCGGTCTGGGTGCTGGTGGCCTGTGTGGTGAGTTTTATTTTGCTGCTGACCGAATTCACCAGTAATACCGCCACCACCGCTGCTTTCTTGCCGATTATCGGCGCTTTGGCCACCAGTATTGGCCAACCCCATTGGCAATTATTAGTGCCCATGGCTTTGGCCGCCAGCGGTGCCTTTATGATGCCGGTGGCCACACCGCCTAATGCCATTGTTTTTGGTGGCGCTTTGGGTATACGCCAAATGGTGCGGGCGGGCATTTGGTTTAATTTGCTTTTTGTCACGTTAATTACGCTTTTGAGCGTCACGCTCTTACCTTGGGCATTGGGCTAATGGCTGACTACACCCATAGCTAAAACTCATGCCTAATGCTGATTTAAGAACTCAAGGAGATCCACATGACCGGCAACAAATTAATCGTTAAGCCCGCTATTAAGTCCGCAAGCCAACGGGCATTGGCTGGCCGTTCGCTCGCTCTTGGTTTATTGGCACTGGGCCTGTTGCAGTGGCCAATTCTCAGTCAGGCCGCGTTACAAACTGAGGCGGTGGAATATCAAGCCGATGGGATCACCATGAAAGGCTGGATTGCCTGGGACGACAGCAGCAAAGCGCAGCGTCCGGGCGTGTTGGTCGTTCACGAATGGTGGGGGCATAACGACTACGCCCGCCGTCGTGCTGAGGATTTGGCCAAGCTGGGATACACTGCCTTAGCGCTCGATATGTATGGCGATGGCAAACTGGCCGAACACCCAGACGATGCGGGTAAATTTGCGAGCGCTGTGGG
>JAKSCJ010000206.1 GCA_022360675.1 Lysobacterales bacterium | reverse complement strand
TGTATGGTTTGCCACACCCCCGAAGGCTGGGGAACCCGCAGTGGCTACTATCCGCAGATCTCCGGCCAACTGCCCACCGTGCTGATCAAACAACTGGCCGACATCCGCGCCAGAAACCGGGATAATCCCACCATGTACCCTTTTGCCATGCCAAGCTCCCTGGGTGGTGCACAGGAGATGGCTGATGTGGCGGCCTATATTTCAAAACTGCCCATGTCGCCGGACAACGGCAAAGGCCCTGGTTTTGATTTGTCGCTTGGCGAACGCCTCTATCAAGAGAACTGCGTCGAGTGCCACGGTGAGCAGGGTGAGGGTGATGCGGAGGATCACATTCCGCTGATCCAGGGACAGCACTATAATTATCTCATGCGCCAGTTCAACTGGATCAAGATAGGCAAGCGCCGCAATGCCGACGAGAAGATGGTGAAACAGATTCAGCGCTTTACCGGACGGGATATCTCAGCGATGATGGACTATGTCTCCCGCCTGCATCCGGAGGGAGAGAAACTGGCTGAGCGGGGCTGGACCAATCCCGACTTCCCTAAATATATGCGCCACATGTCGCCCCGGCGTCCACCTCGGCAACTAATCGGCGACACTGCGCAGTAGAGCAGAGCACAGACGACACCATTGACTGACCACGACGATCGATCCAGTGAGGTAGAGCAAGCGGCGATTCGCCTGCTCGCCTCACGCGAACATACCCGTACTGAACTGCGCCGCAAACTGGCGGCGAAAGGCGACGCCGAGATTGTCGATACCGTGCTCGACAATCTGGTCGAGCAGAACCTGCAGAGCGATGACCGCTTTATTGAGCAGTACATCCAGTCGCGCCAACGCAAAGGCTTCGGCCCAATTCGTATTCGCCATGAGCTGAAGGAGAAGGGGGCCAACGCTGAGCTGATTGGCGACTGGCTGGATGAGCGCGATCCGGTCTGGCTGAAGACCCTGCAGGAGGCCTACCGGCGCAAGTTTGGCGATCGCCCGCCCGAGGACCTGAAAGCGAAGGCTAAAGTATCCCGCTTTCTCGAATACCGGGGCTTTGCCAGCGAGCAGATTCGCCAATTCCTGCATAAAGGTGATTTTTTCACCGAATGAGAGTGACATTCAGGCCGGTTCTGCATACCATTCTGTTTTTTGGCCGATAGTTTTTTTCTGTTTATGAAAACCAGCGCAGAACTCCGTAACGCTTTCCTGGATTATTTTCACGAGAAGGATCACGAAAAGGTTGCCAGCAGCCCGCTAGTACCCGGTAATGACCCAACCCTGCTGTTCACCAACGCCGGTATGGTGCAGTTCAAGGATGTCTTTCTAGGACGGGACAAGCGCCCCTATCACCGTGCCACAACCTCCCAGCGTTGCGTACGCGCCGGCGGTAAGCACAACGATTTGGAGAACGTCGGCTATACCGCGCGCCACCACACCTTCTTTGAGATGCTGGGTAACTTCAGCTTTGGTGACTACTTCAAGCAGGATGCCATTCGTTACGCCTGGGAGTTTCTCACCGAAACCCTGGAGCTGCCGAAAGAGAAACTCTGGGTCACCGTCTACCAGGACGATGATGAGGCAGCCGACATCTGGCTGAAAGAGATCGGTGTCGACCCCAGCCGTTTCACCCGCATTGGCGACAAGCCGGGCGGCAAGCAGTACGAGAGCGACAACTTCTGGTCGATGGGCGACACCGGCCCCTGCGGCCCCTGCTCCGAGATCTTCTACGACCACGGCGAAGGGATCTGGGGTGGCCCTCCAGGCACACCCGAGGAAGATGGCGATCGCTACATCGAGATCTGGAACATGGTCTTCATGCAGTACAACCGCGACAGCGAAGGCAATATGACACCGCTGCCGCGACCCTCCGTCGACACCGGCATGGGGCTGGAGCGTCTGGCCGCTGTCATGCAGGGTGTGCACAGCAACTACGAAATCGACCTGTTCCAGCACCTGATCAAAGCTGCTGCCGAAGAGACCCGCTGTAAAAACCTGGAAGAGAAATCCCTGCGGGTGATCGCCGATCACATCCGCTCCTGCGCCTTTTTGATCGTCGACGGTGTACTGCCCTCGAACGAAGGTCGCGGTTATGTGCTGCGCAGAATCATCCGCCGCGCCATTCGCCACGGCTATATGCTGGGTGTTACCGAACCCTTCTTCTACAAGCTGGTTGACCCACTCACCCAAGTGATGGGCAACGCTTACAACGAGCTGCGCCGTGCCAAGGCACAGGTCGAGCGAGTACTGAAGTTGGAAGAGGAGCGTTTTGCCGAGACCCTTGAGCAGGGCATGAAAATCCTCGATCACGCCATTGAGAACCTCGAGTCGAAAGAGATTCCTGGTGAGACCGTATTCAAGCTCTACGATACCTACGGCTTTCCGATTGACCTGACAGCCGATATCGCCCGCGAGCGTGAGCTGACCATCGATAACGAAGGCTTTGAACGCGAGATGGAAGCGCAACGTGAGCGCGCCCGTGCCGCCAGCCATTTTGGCACGGATCAGCAGATCGCCATCTCCCTGGATGGCGAGACCGACTTCACCGGCTACGAGCGTCTCTCTGAAGAGGCGACTGTCATCGCCCTGTTCCAGAACGGTGAAAGTGTTGACACCCTGGGGGACCGTGAAGAGGGAATGGTGATTCTCGACCACACACCTTTCTATGCGGAGTCCGGTGGTCAGGTGGGCGACGTGGGTATACTCGCATTGGGCGAAGAGTACTTTGAAGTGACCGACACCCAGAAACAGGGTGGCGATGTCTTCATCCACATTGGCCGTTTTCACGGTGATGTACTGCACGTCGGCGACTCTGTTGAAGCGAAAGTGGACGGTGAAAAGCGGGGTAAAACTGCGCTTAACCACTCAGCCACCCATCTGATGCACGCCGCCCTGCGTGAAATTCTGGGTGGCCATGTCCAGCAGAAAGGCTCGCTGGTCGATCCCGAACGTCTGCGTTTTGACTTCTCCCATTTCGAACCGGTTTCCCGCGAACAACTACGTGAGATCGAACGCCTGGTGAATCAGCAGATTCGCGAGAACGACATGGTTGAAACCCGCATCATGTCGCTGGACGACGCCAAAGCCAGCGGTGCTATCGCGCTGTTCGGGGAGAAGTACAGCGAGCATGTGCGTGTACTGCGCATGGGCGACTTCTCGACGGAACTGTGTGGCGGCACCCACGTTAAAGCGGTGGGTGATATCGGTCTGTTCAAGATTACCTCCGAAACAGGTATCGCATCCGGTGTGCGCCGTATTGAAGGTGTTACTGGCGAGAGCGCTATCCGCTGGATGGAAGAGGATGAAGAACGTCTCTTCAAAGTGGCCGACCTGGTCAAGGCGGGCCGTGATGATGTAGATGACAAAGTGGCTCAACTGGTTGACCGCAGCCGCAAGCTGGAGAAAGAGCTTGAGCAGCTCAAAGCCAAACTGGCCAGCAGCGCCGGTAGCGAACTGGCGGACAGCGCGGTGGACATCGCTGGTGTGAAAGTGCTGGCGGCCGCCCTGGATGGGGTTGATCCCAAATCCTTGCGCGACACCATGGACCAGCTCAAGAACAAACTCGGTAGCGCCGTCATCGTATTGGCCACAGTCAAAAACGACAAAGTGAGCCTGGTGGCCGGTGTCACCAAAGACCAGATCAGCGCCGTCAAAGCGGGTGATCTGGTTAAGTATGTCGCCGAGCAGGTGGGCGGCAAAGGTGGCGGTCGTCCCGATATGGCTCAAGCCGGCGGTAGTGACCCTGCCGCACTGCCCGCAGCCCTCGACTCTGTCGAGGCCTGGGCGCGGGATAGACTTTCGGCTTAACCGAAAAGCGCTATCGAATCGTTGGAAATACCAGTGGCCGCTATGGATAATATTTTACCTATAGCGCCATTTGGTGTTTAATTGGCGCGCTTTTTGGCGTGTTTTCGTAGTAATTCACTTACTTTTACTTTAAGAGCAGTTAAATCATGGCCCTGATTGTCCAAAAGTACGGTGGTACCTCAGTCGGTACAATCGAACGGATCCAGGCCGTGGCGAGTAAAGTTGCCGCCGCAAGAGAGCGGGGTGACAAAATGGTAGTGGTTGTTTCGGCGATGTCCGGCGAAACCAACCGACTCATCGGGCTCGCCAAGGAACTGGGTACTCAGCCCAATCCCCGGGAGATGGATGTGCTTGTCTCCACCGGAGAGCAGGTCACCATCGCGTTGCTCAGTATGGCGTTGCAGAAGATGGGTTGTCCTGCGCGCTCTTATACTGGGGGGCAGGTGCATATTCTGACCGACAGTGCACACAGCAAAGCCCGTATTCGTGACATCGACGATGCGCGTGTCCGTGCCGATCTGGATGCGGGCCGTGTGGTTGTGATCGCCGGCTTCCAGGGTGTGGACGAATCGGGCAACATCACCACACTCGGGCGCGGTGGTTCAGACACCACGGCGGTTGCCATGGCGGCTGCACTGAAAGCCGACGAGTGCCAGATTTTTACCGACGTGGATGGTGTCTACACCACTGATCCACGGGTTGAGCCGAAGGCGAGAAAGCTGGACCGCATCACCTTTGAAGAGATGCTGGAGATGGCAAGCCTGGGCTCCAAGGTGTTGCAGATTCGCTCCGTCGAATTTGCCGGTAAGTACAATGTTCCCCTGCGCGTTCTCTCCAGCTTTGAAGAGGGCGAGGGCACCCTGATCACTTTCGAGGACGAGGGTATGGAAGAAGCAAAAATTTCGGGTATTGCGTTCAGTCGCGATGAAGCAAAGTTGACCATTCGTGGTGTGCCGGATCAACCGGGCGTGGCGCATAGGATTCTTGGTCCTATTTCCAGCGCCAATATTGAAGTGGACATGATTGTTCAGAATATCGCACACGACAACACCACTGACTTCACCTTCACCGTCAGCCGCAATGATCTTCCCCAAGCGCTGGAGCTGTTGCAGAAAACTGCGGAAGAGCTGGGTGCGCGGGAAGCTGAAGGCGATAACGCTATCGTTAAGATCTCGCTGGTCGGTGTGGGTATGCGTTCACACGCCGGTATTGCCAGTATGATGTTTGAAGCGTTGGCAAAAGAAGGAATTAATATCCGCATGATCTCCACGTCAGAAATTAAAATCTCTGTCGTGGTCGATGAGAAGTATCTTGAACTTGGCGTTCGTGCTTTGCATGAGGCATTCAATTTAGCCTCAGAAAGTGGGGAATAGTAGCTATCTGCAGCCAATAGCTAAGAAGCTATACTATTTGTTACAGGGAGATTAATTTCCCTTTCGAAAGAGAGAGCGTGCTGCTAAAATTCACATGCTCTTTTACCAAGATGGCTATTTAAATTGGTTCAAGTGCTTGGTTGGCGGTAATGTGTCTTATTCAGCCTGGCCCCGGAAATGCCTGCTGGGTAACCATTACCATTCCCGTTATATAGGAAACAGGGAGACAGGACGATGTTGATTTTAACACGCCGGGTCGGTGAAACCTTGATGATTGGTGACGAAGTCACCGTAACAGTTCTTGGCGTCAAGGGTAATCAAGTCCGTATAGGCGTTAATGCACCACGTGATGTAACGGTTCATCGTGAAGAAATTTACGAAAGAATTAAACGTGAGCAGTCCCAGGATGATGGGATTGATGCATAACTAGCGTCATCTGCGGGGTCTCTAAAGCCCCGCAGACTATCCTTCCGAATTCAGCAAATAATCTTAGGTAAAAATCCGAGATATTTGCAAAAATTAGCCAAAAATCATATAGGCAAAACGTCAGGAAATGCGTTAGAATAGCGCTCCTTCGTGACGTGGTCCGAAACGTCGGAGAGATGGCCGAGCGGCTGAAGGCGCTCCCCTGCTAAGGGAGTATGGGGTTAATAGCTCCATCGAGGGTTCGAATCCCTCTCTCTCCGCCATCATTACAAAGTTGGCAATAAAAACCGAATTTGTATTGACAAACGAGCGTAAAATCTTCAGAATTCGCGCTCCACAAAATTACGCGCCCGTAGCTCAGCTGGATAGAGTACCTGGCTACGAACCAGGCGGTCGGAGGTTCGAATCCTTCCGGGCGCGCCATTCTTCAAAAAGCCCTCCTATGGAGGGTTTTTTTGTACCTGTCACTTTTATTTATCCCCGACTTACACTGTGCTTTGCACGCGCCGTTATCGTTTGCTGTGTGTTGCAGCTATTTCTATGCAAATTATTGATTTCAAATTATTAAATTGAGTGCTGTAAACTGCTGCTTTGCGCTTTAGCGATATTGAGGCTAATTTTTGTAGGTAAAGTGTAAGCACTGCCGCCCATCTCGCTATGCGCTGGTGTACAGTGCCTGCTTGAGCGGCAAAAGATCGCCAAGGTAATCGCAGCGTCGATACCGCGCACAGCATTTGTCATATCCCTGACTTACATTACGTAAATAAAAGCAGGGTTACTCGTCTGAATTTTGGTCGAGTATTTTTGATCCAATAAGGGCAACGACTGGTAAGACAAGCGCTGGCTTTAGCAACGCTGACATTAGACTTTAAAGGCGCGCGCTTATTCTTCGAGCGCGTCGAGAATCTCCAGCATGCTGTCGCGGTCTAGGTGCTTCACATTCATTACCACTAGCAATTGAACGAATAAATCAGCGCCCATGATGCCGCGATTAATTTTATTGCGCAGATTAGCGCTGCTTTGCTGTGTGCCGTGGGCCTCAAGCAGCTTGCTGAGGTCTTCGTATCTCAGCTTTTTCTTGGCCATCTCAAGCTTGATCAAACGGCTGATAAGCTCGCGCCAATGGGTATTGGGGATGTTTTTATGCATGCTGAATATCCATAAAAATGTAAATGATAAGTTACATCTTAATATTATTTTTTTCGTTTAGCTGTAATTTTTTCTTTACAGATACGATAATTTGTATCATAGTGTGAAGCATGACTCGTGTCGAGCACTATCAAAGGGTAAATGAGGAGAACAAATCTATGACCTGGGACTTAGCGCAAATTGAAGGCTTGCTGTCGAAGCACGAAGGCTGGGTGGTGCACCACGAAAATGATTGCCTGTGTGTAACCAACGAAGACGGTCTCGATGCTTATGTGGCAGTGAGTGGCGCTCAGATTCTGGTGGAAAGTATTCTCTTCGCCAAAATGCAAGTGGGTGATACCGCCGCATTGAATGACGAAATTCTCAAAACCCACCAGGTTTTCCCATTAACCACCATCGGCATAACGGTGGTTGAAGGTACCGAGTACTACATGTGCTTTGGTGCTTTATCTTCCCAATCCAAAGAAGAAAGCATAGTGATCGAGGTGGAAACTCTCTTCGACAATGTCGCGGGTTTTCTTGATGCCTATTCCGATTTCTTAAATTAAGCGGGAGCCAAATTATGAGTGTATGGAAAAAATTAATTACCGCAGTCAAAGGTGGCGCCAACGAAGCTGCCGAAGCCATTGCCGACAGCCAAGCACTGCGTATTTTGGATCAGGAAATTCGTGAAGCCAAAGAAGAATTACGCCGCTCGGATCAATCCTTAACGCAAATTATGGCTAAGCGTAAGCTGGCCGAGCAAAAGTCCAATAGCCTGAAAGACTCCATGAGCGAGTACGAAGGCCACGCGATCAAAGCCAGCGAGCAGGGTAATCAGCAACTGGCTTTGGATTGCGCACAAAAAGTTGCCGACATCCGTGCCCAAATGGACACCGAGCAGCAATATGTCGAGCAGTTCCAAAAGTCGGAACAAATGCTGCGCCAAAACATTAGCCAGGCTAAAAACAACCTGCGCCGTATGGAACAGCAGGTGGATATGGTGAAAGCCACGGAGTCGGTGCAAAAAGCGCAAACTGCCGTGTCGTCACGCCATGTCGGCGCCAACAGCAAAATGAAAACTGCGGCCGAATCACTTAATCGTATCCAAGACCGCCAAAAAGAACGCCAAGCGCAATTGGAAGCGGCTTCTGAGTTGGCTGCCGATGAGTCGGGCGATGAATTGGAAAAACGTCTGAAAGCGGCGGGTATTTCAGGTGGTGCGTCCAGCGCAAACGATGAGCTGGCGAGGATTCTGGGTAAATAACACTCAGAAAAAACGAGTACACCATGCCAGTGCTTAATCAGATAAAAAGAATCTTATTAAAGTACTTCATCGACCTACGCTGGCACAACATCGTGTTGAGTTTATTGGTGTACGTGGCCATGAGTTGGCTGCTTCTCCGCTTAGCCGGGGAAGCAGCCATTACTCGTTCCAGCGACTTTATTTACTGGTTAATGGTCACGGCATCCACCGTAGGGTATGGAGATTTATCGCCGGAAACGGTGTGGGGCAAATATATTGTCGCTTTGATTGTGATTCCGTTGGGCTTGGGCTTATTTGGCTTAACTGTAGGGCGCATCGCGGCATTTGTTTCCAGCCAGTGGCGGAGGGGAATTTTGGGCTTGAAGACCATCAACGATGACAACCATGTGTTAATCATCGGTTGGAACGAAGGGCGCACTTTACAGTTGATTCGACTGCTGCTGCGGGAATTCCAATGCCATACACAACAACGCCGCATCGTGTTGTGTGTACGCGAAGACATGGAAAACCCGTTGCCTGAACAAATCGGTTTTGTGAAGGTACCCCACTACACCAGTAATGAAGACATGGAACGCGCCGGAATTACGCGCGCATCGTGTGTGATTATCGATAATCCACAAGACGATGTGACCATGACCACCGCGTTGTTTTGCGCCAGCAAAAACGCCCAAGCGCACATGATTGCGTACTTTAAAGACGACCAGCTGGGGCATTTATTAAAACAACATTGCCCGAATGTGGAATGCATGCCCTCGGTGGCGGTGGAAATGATCGCTAAATCCGCAGTCGATCCGGGCTCCAGTGCATTGCATCACCAGCTGCTGAATGTGGATGAGGGCATGACCCAGTATTCCACCACTTACCAAGGCCAAGCACCCATCGCGGTGCGTTCTTTGTTTTCGCATTTGAAAGAATCCTACGAAGCCACCCTCATCGGTATCGCGCCTGAAGGCGTGGCGGGCATTCATTTAAATCCGGCCTTGGATCAATCCGTTTCCCCCGGTAGCACGATTTACTATATTGCCGATGAACGCATTGGCCATATCGACTGGGAGGCGTTTAATGTTTAAAAGCTGGTTTAAGAAAAAAGATGAGGCACCAAAAATCCAAGCGCCCGAAGTGATGGGTTTACGCTTGGGTGGTGCATTTGAGTTAGACGAACTCAAGCTGCGCCTTATCGAGCCCGAGTTAATTATCGAAGGTGCGGCAAGCACACATATCATTCAAGCAGTAGGCGCGGTGCAGCTAGATACCGATAGCACGGTATTACGCTTCTATACCGATGACGAAGGCTATCTACAGGTGTTGCTCAGTGGCGGCACCGACGAAAGTCATGTGGCCGATGTAAAGCTTTGGTATTTCTACGAAGTGCAAGGCGTGCATTCCGATGCTGAATGGGAGCGGGTATTAAAGTATGAAGTGAGCGCGCCCACCGCCGAGTTGGAAGGACATACTTTTCACCGGGTTTGGGAAAGCACCACACAGCACTCGCCACCGGTAGCCATGACAGAAAACACCTACGGCCAAAAAGGTACCTCGGGTGATGCCGAAAAACCCAATCGCACCGATCAATTCGCCATGCTGTATGAACGTGAGGTGTCGCCGGGTGTGCAGGAATATTTGCTGAAAACGGCTGAAGAAAAAATTATCGATGGCCGCGTGGATCGCTGTTTAGTGATCAGTACCGGTTTTGACGTACAACCTGCCGATATCGAAATCACGGGCTAAGGGCGCAGCCCATATTCGCAGGGTAACCACAGGAAAACAATAATGGACGCAATTAAAGACTCGTTGATGGGCTTGGGCAATTTTGCGCTGTATTTTGCCTGCGCATTAGTACTGTTATTAATCTTCAAGTTCGTTTATGTGCGGTTAACACCCCACGACGAATGGAAACTGGTGAAAGAAGAGCAAAACGTGGCCGCTGCCATTGGTTATGTGGGGGCAATTATCGGTTTTTGTTTAGCTCTTGCCAGTGCCGCTTCTAACTCGGTCTCATTGATCGACTTTGCCATTTGGGGTGTCGTGGCGTTAATTGCCCAAGCGCTGGCATTTTTGTTGGTACGTTTCTTGTTTATTCCCAGCATTGTTGAGCGAATTAATAACGATGAAGTTTCAGCCGGCGTGGTGTTGGCGGGTATGTCCATCGCGGTTGGTTTGTTGAATGCTGCATGTATCACGTACTAAGGGGGCGGTATGAAGCGAAGTCGTTCAATTAATTTGGCGCGTATGCGCAAACCCCGCCCAGCTCAGGTTAAACCCTTAATTTTGGCCATTGCAGCCACGGTGGGTTTGAGCGCATGTGGCGGCGACGATTACCAGGAAGCGGCACAAATCTACCGCGATGTGGATCACTGCATTCGCGATAACCCGGGCCAGGAAGACGCTTGCCGGGTGGCTTATGACGAGGCGCAGAAAATTGCCTTTGAAAGCGGGCCTAAATATTCCTCAGCTAAAGATTGTGAGGCCGAGTTTGGCGCGAACCAGTGTGTGGACCACCGTGGCGTGGGCGGCACTAACTGGTTTGTACCCTTAATGGCCGGTTTCTTGTTATCGGATATCCTGGATGGGCGCCGTTACCGTTCAGCACCTTTGTACACCTCCTACAGCAGCGGTTCTGGTTTTTATAATCGCTGGACCACGGTCGATGGCTACAGCTATGGACAGCGCCGTTATGGCAAGGTGAAAGTCGATAAAAATACATTTGCCTCCAAACCGGCAGTGACGCGCACGATTAGCCGTGGTGGCTTTGGTTCCACCGTTGCGGCCAAATCGAAATGGAGCAGCGGTAAATCCAGCCGCAGTGGCCGCAGTAGTAGCCGTGGTTGGGGCGGCTAAGCGTGCAGCGCTTTCAGACCCAAGAGCGGCCTGGCTGGCGTGAACGGGCGCGTGAGTTCGGTTTTCAGTTCCACACCATGTACGGCGAGCCGTATTGGGATGAGTCGATTTACTATCAGTTTTCGTTGCGTCAAATTGAAGACGATATCGAAGATGTCACCGAAGCCTTGCACGAAATGTGCTTGGCTGCGGTGGAAAAGGTGGTGAAAGACGAATACTGGATGCAGCGTTTTTGCATTCCTGAGCGGCATTGGGACTGGCTGCGAGATTCGTGGTTGCAACGCGAGCCCAGCTTGTATTCACGGCTGGATTTGGCCTACAACGGTTACGGCCCGGCCAAGTTGCTGGAAAATAACGCGGATACGCCCACCAGTTTGTACGAGTCGGGTTTTTGGCAATGGTTGTGGTTGGAAGACAAAATCCAACAAGGCGAATTCAACGCCGACACCGATCAATTTAACTCCCTGCAAGACCAACTGGTGGAGCGCTTTCGTTGCTTGCAGCAAAAACGCTCTGAACAAATACTGCATTTTTCCTGTTGCAAAGACAGCGTAGAAGACCGGGGTACGGTGCAGTATTTGGAAGACTGCGCCAGCGAAGCCGGTATCGAAACACAGTTCGTCTTTATCGAAGATATCGGGCTTGGAGAAAACGGCTTATTCACCGATATGAACGATCAGGTGATTGCCTGGATGTTCAAGCTGTATCCCTGGGAATTTATGCTGCGCGAAGAATTCTCGGAGCATCTAGAACCGGCAGCAGTAAGCTGGTTAGAGCCGCCGTGGAAAGCCTTGCTATCGAATAAAGCTTTATTGCCTTTGCTGTGGCAACTCTTCCCGAACCATCCCAATTTGCTCCCCGCCTATTTTGAAGGCGACAAGGGCTTGGCTGAGCTGAATCATTTTGTGAAAAAACCGATTTTTGCCCGTGAAGGCGCCAATATCAGTATTCATAAAGATGGTGAAGAAGTCGAAGCCTCGGCTGGACCGTATGGTGAGGAAGGCTTTGTTTACCAAGCCTATACACCATTGCCCGAGTTTGATGGTCAGCACACCTTAGTGGGATCGTGGTTGGTGAACGATCGACCAGCGGGAATTTCTGTAAGGGAAGATCGCCAGCGCATCACTCAAGATTTATCGCGCTATATCCCCCACGTGATCGTCGACTAGATAGCACGCTCGCGAATTAAAATCTACTGAGTTGCCTCCACCACCCGCAGAGATTGCGGGCGGT
>JAKSCJ010000393.1 GCA_022360675.1 Lysobacterales bacterium | reverse complement strand
GCGCGACCTGTGGCTTCTTCCCCTTAGACGACGAAGCTTTGCGCTACCTGCGTTTGTCGGGTCGTGACGAAGATTCCATCGCCCTGGTCGAAGCTTACGCCAAGCACCAAGGCATGTTCCGTCAAGACGGCGAAGAAGCGGCTGAATACACCGCCGTTCTGGAATTAGACGTTAGCACCGTACAGCCTAGCCTGGCCGGTCCTAAGCGCCCGCAAGATCGTATCTTGTTATCCAACGCCAACAGCCAATACCAAAAAGATAGCGAAGCACTGAAAGCAGGCCGTAGTGGCTCTGGCAGCGCTGAAGTTAACTACAACGGTGCCGATTTCCAACTAAATGACGGTTCCGTGGTTATCGCCGCTATCACCAGCTGCACCAACACCTCCAACCCGGCGGTGATGATTGGCGCTGGTTTGCTGGCTAAAAATGCCCGCGCTAAAGGCTTAAAAGTGAAGCCTTGGGTGAAAACCAGCCTGGCTCCCGGTTCACGCGTAGTGACCGATTACCTGAAAAAAGCCGAGCTGCTGGATGACTTAGAAGCCTTGGGCTTTTACGTTGTCGGCTACGGCTGCACCACCTGTATCGGTAACTCCGGCCCGCTGCCCGATGCGATTGGCAGCGCCATTCGTGACAACGAAATGGTGGCCTGCTCTGTGCTGTCGGGTAACCGTAACTTCGAAGGCCGTGTACACGCCGACGTGAAGATGAACTACCTGGCTTCACCGCCCCTGGTTGTGGCCTACGCCATTGCCGGTCGCATGGACATCGACTTACAAACCGATGCCCTGGGTGAAGACGCCGACGGCAACCCGGTTTACCTGAAAGACATCTGGCCCAGCGCGCAGGATGTTCATGATTCGGTACAAAGCAACATCGACGCTGAAATGTTCCGCAACAGCTACGACGGCGTCTTCGCTGGCGACGAGCGTTGGAACGCTATCAGCTCTCCAGAAGGCAATAGCTACGACTGGAGCGATGATTCTACCTATATCCAAAACCCGCCCTACTTCGAAGGCATGACCTCAGAAGTACCGCCGGTTCAGGAAATCCGTGGCGCTCGTTGCTTAGCCAAGCTGGGCGATTCCATCACCACCGATCACATCTCTCCGGCCGGCGCCATTAAAGCCGATGCGCCCGCAGGTAAATTCCTGCAAGAAAAAGGCGTACAGCCCGGTGATTTCAACTCCTACGGTTCACGCCGTGGTAACCACGAAATCATGATGCGCGGTACCTTCGCCAATGTTCGTCTGCGTAACCAATTGGCTCCCGGCACCGAAGGCGGTTGGACCACCCACATTCCTTCAGGCGATGTGACCAGCATTTACGATGCGGCCATGCGTTACAAAGCCGACAACACTCCGTTGATCGTTTTGGGCGGCACCGAATACGGTACCGGCTCATCACGCGACTGGGCGGCTAAAGGCACCAACCTGTTGGGCGTGAAAGCGGTTATTACCGCCAGCTTCGAGCGTATTCACCGCTCTAACTTGGTGGGTATGGGCGTACTGCCGTTGAACTTCATGGATGGCGAAAACGCCGACACCCTGGGCCTGAGCGGCCATGAAACCTTCAGCATCGAAGGTCTGGGTGATGGCAGCGCTAAAGAAGTGACCGTAATTGCCACCGACGATGCCGGTAACGAAAAACGCTTCCAAGCTCGTGTTCGCTTAGACACACCGAAAGAAGTGGATTACTACCGTCACGGCGGCATCCTGCACTACGTACTGCGTCAACTGGCCGCTTCTGATCAAGCCGCTTAAGTTCGCTGTTGTATCAAGCCTTTAGCTAGTACTTAGCTTAAGGTTATAGGGCCGGGATTACCCCGGCCCTATAATGGTTACGCCGACAAATTCACGCTAACCACGAACGGTTTTGATCAACGATCAACGCCGATTTTTTTGTTTGCGCGAATTATTTTGCACGCTGCGGTAATAACGGCCTAAATCCCGTTCTCGCGCTCGCTTTTCAGCTAAAGTGGCACCATTACGTTCCTGCTCTCTTTGCAATTTGCAGTAATTTCTCCAGCGCCTTGGCGATAACTCACCCGCCTGCAAAGCCCTTTGTATTCGACAACCGGGTTCACTCTCATGCTGGCAGTCGTTATAACGGCACTGATTCGCCCATTGAGCAATCTCAGCAAAGGCATCTTTAATGCCTTGTTCGCTATCAAATAACTGCAGTTCACGCATGCCCGGCGTATCCAACAGCACAGCGCCACTGGGTAATGCCTGCAAATAACGCGCTGTAGTGGTATGTCGCCCTTTACTGTCATCGCTACGAATATCGGCAGTGCGTTGCAGCGCTCTACCCGTTAGTTGATTCATCAATGTCGATTTACCCACTCCCGATGATCCCATCAAGGCCAGGGTTTTCCCCGCTTCGCACCAAGGCATCAGTTGCTGAACCGCTGCCGCGTCCAAAGCATTAATCGCCAAGATAGGAAGTAAAGGATCAAGCATTTCAGCCGCCGAGGTATAAGCGGCTACATCGTCACAGGTATCGGCTTTGGTGAGCACTAAAACCACTTCCGCTCCCGCTTCTTTGCATAAAGCGTAATAACGCTCTATTCGGCTCAGGTTAAAGTCATGGTTTAGCGACACGGTTAACAAAACCGTATCTATGTTGGCGGCAATCAGCTGTTTATGATGCGCACTGCCTGGAGATTTACGAGCGAACGTAGATAAGCGATCCAACGCACGTACAAAGCGTGCTTGTGCATCCAATAAAATCCAATCGCCCACTGTCAGTGGCGGCAAACTCGCACTGATGGCCAAAGAAGTATGGCCCTTTGAAGTGACAACATCGAAATGCGTACGATGATGCGCGGTGATACGCGCAGGAAACGTCGTTTCCCATTCGTCTAAAGCGCATTGTTGCTGAAAAAAACGGTTCCAGCCCCAGGAGGATAAATCCAAAACGGTGGTCATACCAACCTCAACACAAAAGATATAACTGCACGCCCACGTGAAAACGATCACGCAGAGTCGTCAGCTAAAAAATATGAAGGGCAAAAAGCCCTCGTTTTGTGCCGGGTTCGGCTAAGGTGTTAGCCCACAACCCGGAAGGTGTTGACTACAATCATGAGCACCCTCCATTTGTTTAGCGTTAAGGCTTGTCAGGCAGCGAATACGCTAGGGCTTACGACATTCCACGAAAGCCATGTTCCAACAAACCGTTTCGGATTCAAAAGTTCGGCCTTAGTTTATCAAAGCCAGATATGGAAATCTTGACCGAAGCCACCCCTCTTCAGCCAGGTATCACTCCCACAAAAAAAGAGCCCCCGCGAACGGAGGCTCTTTGCCGGACTCCTAAGCTTGAAGGCTTAGGCTCGCGATTTCATAAACGATATGAAACCGCGATTGTTCAAGGCATAAGCTTGAATCTTACGGCGTATCGCAGATGGATACGTCGTCGATACCGCCTTCAACCAAGTCACCGGGGCCAGCACCGTCGGTTACTTGAACACGGATTTGAACCTGAGAACCTGCCGCAATCGACATGGAAGCATCAGTCCAAACCGCGTTCGAGGTCACGTCACCGATGTTGACCAAGTTAGTGAAGCTAGCACCACCGTTGGTGGACACTTCAACCAGCATGCCGTCGGTTGCATCGTCGCCTGCATCACGTTGACCGTGGAAGTAAGCCAGATCCAGGTCAGAAGCATTGGCTACATTGAAGACCGGAGACATCAAGGTACAAGTACCGCCGTCTACGTCGTTAGCACCCGCACTGGTGTTGGTCGCGGTGAACAGCGCTTGGCCAGAACCACTGGTGTTGTCGCCACCCACTTGAGTGGTTACGCCGCCGTTGGTTTGTTCACTCGGAGTGCCCAGAACGAAGGTACCGGTCGAGCAGTTACCACCCGTGGTCCAACCAGTAGCGTCGTTATCGAAGTTTTGCTCAACCGTGCAAGAACCCGGAGGCGGCGGCGGCGGAGCATCGGCTTCGAATACGCGTACGCAGCGGAAGCGGCTGTCGTTGGTGGAACCAGCGTCGTTATCGTTAGTGAAGACCAAACGCATGTTGTTACCGGTGTAAGACTCACCGATGGCAACTTCGTACGATTGGAACGCGCCATTACCGGTGTAGGCAGGCGGGTTGATACCAACGCGGCCGTTACCGGTCCAGTTTTGTGTACCGTGGAACTGGAAGTGACGCGGATCGTTATTTAAGTCTTGATCTTCATCAAAGGCAATGGCGTGAATTTCACCTTGGATATTGCTGGCAAAGTCAAAGGCAACCACGGTGTTCGGAGTTACCGTGAAGCTTTGAGTTGAACGACGCCAAGTGTTACCGGTCAGTACCAGAGTTTGGCCAGCATCGGCAACAGCTGCGTTAGCGTCTGCGTCTTGGTTTGAATAAGACTCAGTGGTGAACGCATTGAAGTCGATGGAACCTGCCGGGCAGTCACCAGGAGGTGGCGGCGGAGGCGGCGGTGGCTCGTTGCTACATGAAGCCGGGATATTGAAGCCGTTAGTGGGTGAAGTTGAGTTAGAACCACCACTCACAGCATTGATACCCAGACCGAAGTCAGCGAAGGCTTGCCAGATCATGCACACGTCTTCGCCACCGAAGTTATCCATAGCCGCTTGGATAATACCGTCGCGGTTATCGACAAAGGTGGGTGAACAAGCGGTGTTCTTCAGACCTTCGTTGATGTAGAACATCGCGCGTTTGTTACCCGCTTCGTTCGCATCATTAATGTCGAAGTTCAGCAGATCAGCTTCAAAGCCATGCTCATCAACCAATGCCCAGTACACTTCCCAGGCCGCTTGGGCCCCAACCGAACCTACACCATGAGGAACAGCCGCACCGTTAATCGACTGATAGGTGAAGTTGTTAATCGCAGTGCTGGTGGAGTAAGGCTGCGGACGAATGGTGTCGTCGTCGGCCAGAGCAAACAGGTAAGAACCAACACCACGTTGATCGGTACCTACATCACCCACTTCAGCGGTGTACATCAGCGCCAGTACGTCACTCCAACCTTCACCCGCTTGCTGGCGATTGCCTAAACAGCTGGAGTTGCTGGGACCACCCACTTGGCGAATTGAGATGCCATGACCGTATTCGTGCACGATTACGCCATTATCGTAATCGCCATCGCGGTCAGGATTCGCACGGTTACAGGTGAACATCTGCATACGTGGGTTGCTGCCATCGGGCGGTGACGAGAAGTTCGCATTACAGTTACCTGAACCGTCTTGCGCTTCTGCATTCACCGAATCGCTGCCAGCACCACCACGACCGAAGTTAGATTCCTGGAAGTTACCGCCCGCTTCGTCAAAACCGTATTGGTATTGAACGTCATGGATGGTGTTATTCCAGTAGAACAAGTTAGTGATTGCCGCAGGCAGTGAGTTCGACGGCGCCGCGTTGAAGTTCACAGGGAAATCACAAACTTGACCAACACCACAGCTGGGTTGACCGCCGTCACAGCCATTGTTGGCATTGGCGTCAGCACAGGCATGAACGTTATTACCGTCCATGATGGTGCCACCCGCATTAAACCAACCATCGGGTGAAGCGGTTGCGTCTTCAGGATCCACGATCAGAGCGCGAGCATCTGAAGGCGGACGCGGTGTGGTGTGATTGGGGCTTTCCACCGGTTGCTCGTAAGCACGGAAGGTGGCATCTGAAGTTTGGTCAACACGGGTCCACACTTTGCCGCTTTCGGCATCGACAGTGAAGTCGTATAAGTGCAGGCTGTCCAGAGTCCAGATAGAGAAGTTCCAAACCAAACGGGTTTCGCCGTCTTGGATGGGCAACCACGCCAGTTCCGCAACGATGGGTTGCTCAGAAATACCGCTGTGATCGAGCACGGTGGTTTGGCGTGCACCGCCAACCAACTCAACCACTTTGGGTGTGGGTAATGAGCGCGAACCCAGTTGACCGAATACGCTCGCTACCGCAGCAGAAGCATCCAGGCTGGAACGTACGCTGTTCACGGTACGACCCAAGTCGCGAACGAACGCGTTATTAACGCTCATCAAACGACCGTCACGGTTTACATTGACGTGCAACTGGCCGTTGTATACCGGAATACCGTCGTGCATTTGACGCAGGTAAATGTGTGAAGCGCCTGAAACCTCTGAGAACACCTCATCGGTGGTTTCAAAGCCTTCCAGATCCTTAGATGATAAACCTAAGGCGTTAAAGTTTTCTGCAATCCATTTTTCAGCAATGCTATCGGCGCTCCCGCGCACGGCATCACTTAAGTAGCCCGTAGGATTGTAGATACTGCGAGTCACACCGGTGCGGCCGTCGAAGGTAACGGCTAAATCGGGTGATACGCTTTGGCGCAGCGTGTTTAAGGCATCACGCTGTTCGCTGTAACGTGCAGTGGTACGTTGATTTTGTTCAAAAGCCAAACGCTCATCAATATTACGAGCAGTGGCTCCGTTTCGGGCGATCAGATCTTGATCTCCATTAACCGCAAAGGCAGCTTCAGTGCCCATTAATGCTAAGCATGCGGTAATAACGAGAGAGAGACCTGAGCGTTTGCCCGCCCCTTGGTATTTGCGATCGACGGCAAGAATCGAACGTCGCATAAAAACTCCTTTTGGATTTAGTTCCCGTAGCCGAAAACTATCGGCGTTGCGCTATGGCACATAAAAACATCCCGGTTTCCATAGCGATCACAAGCTAGCATGGATAAGAAATTGATGACAAGTTGCGAAAATTTGGGTAAAGCTCCATCACAAAAGCCGATTAGCTTCCGTTTCATGTGAAATCGACGCCTATTTGATGCATATACACCCAGTTGCTCATTTGATCTCATCCATCAAGCTTTATTGAATTTTGGATAAATTATTTAATAATACTAAATGGTAAAAACAAAGGAAAACCCATGCAGTTATGGGTAGTTCATCCTTAGCCTCAGCTCTCTTCATGGTGCGGATTCACACACCAAAAAACTTTCACTTGAAACTACTAAACTCACCTCGGCTTCACAGTAGTCGTCACACCATCATTGACTTTATGCTGATAACTCCCCTGTATAAGCAAAAAATTTTTCCTTCTTTAGCCACAAGCTGTATGGCGAACAGCAAATAGACTATTCAGTCTCCCTTTATCAAAAAACATTTTGCCAATTTAAAAACAATAACTTACCAACCACAAACAACGCTAAGTTAGCAAACAAAGATGTAGATCAGCAGCAAATATAGCCTTCGACAAAACCGAGCGGTTTACTTCCGTAATCGTCAAGTGTTTAAGCATCGTCTATTAACGATGCATCAATGCATTGGTACGTTGATCGCACTGCCATCGGTATCGATAAAACCCAGCCCATTCACAGCAAGTATTTTTCGACACATTTGTCATATACGCTCATTGTTCCATACGTGGGTCGGGTATTTGCGTAAACGCAATACGCATGGGTGCTGCCTCACGTGCTTCATGAGCACCACCGAAGTACAGCGTATGGCTACCATAACGACGATTCAATTCATCCATGGCTTGATTTAAACCCGAGCGATCTTCCTGCTGGCTAAATAAATCGGGCGTGCAATACATCGCGGGTACTAAGTTGTTGAGTGTCACACCCACTGCCAATAAGGTGCGGCCACGTGGTCGTTGCGCCCACATTTGGCGTAATAAACGCAATAACTGAAGAGTATCTTGAGTGGGTGAAAATTGCTCTTGAGCCAACCAACTGCCTTCACCTCGATAACGCAGTTGCAAGCTCAAACCACCCGCCTCGTACTCCATATGACGTAAGCGCCAAGCTGCCTTTTGTAGCAAGCGATGTAACACCGCCAGCGCTTTATCATCGCGTCTTAAATAAGGCGGTAAAACATGAGAATGGCCAATGCTCGAGCGTGTGGTTTCGGGCCGCTGCACTATTTTGCCACGCAGTTCATCATACATACGCTCCCCCTCTACCCCACCCCAAATACGGCGTAAGGTTTCGCGGCTGGCCGTGTATAGCTCGGCCACCGTGGCGATCCCACATTGCCGCAAACGATCTTCCATACGTCGGCCAATGCCATGCAGTTCGCCTAAAGGCACACGACATAAAGCTTGGGGAAGATCGTTCTGGCGAATGATGGTGATGCCATCGGGTTTGTTCATCTTCGAGGCCATTTTGGCCAAGAAGGGATTCGGTGCCACACCAATGGAGCACGTCATACTGCCCACCTTGGCCACCGCTTGCTTCACCTGTTCGGCCACGGCCCGTGCTTTGGTTTCGTCGCGCCAACTGCCCGTTAAGGAACAACTCATTTCATCAATGGAGAGCACTGAGTCCACCGGAATACAGGTATCGATGGCGGCCACTAAACGATGGTGAAAATGAATATATTCCGCATGGCGCGCCTCAACAAAGACGATCTCCGGGCACATGCGGCGTGCATCAAACACCCGCGTGCCGGTTTTAACGCCAAAGCG
>JAKSCJ010000122.1 GCA_022360675.1 Lysobacterales bacterium | reverse complement strand
CGAGCGGTGCTAAATATATCGGTATTGCGCAAGCAGGCAGAAAACGATGCGGTGCCGGTACACGCGCGCATCGAAGCCAGCGCCATTAACCTCACCGGCCAACGGCGAAATATCGAACTGCGGGAAGTGGGTGAAAGTGATGCCATTTACTACTTGGGTGAGTTTCGTGTTCACAACCTGGAAACTTACAACTTCACCCTGCTGGTCACCCCGGACGGCAACAGCGAGCCATACGAGGTAAAATTCCGCCAGCAGTTTTACACCGAATAAGAGAATCCATGACACCACAACGCCGCGCCCGGGTGGACGCGGTGCTGGCCCGTCGCCAGCCCGATCTCACCGTTATGATGGAGCGGGTTCACAAACCGCATAATTTTTCAGCAGTTCTCCGTACAGCCGACGCCGTAGGCATTTTAGAAGCCTACGCTGTCGTGCCCCGTGGCGGCATGCCCGAGCACTCGGGCACCTCCAAAGGCGCTGAAAAATGGACTTCAGTGAACACGTTTACCGATACGCCAGACGCCATTGCCGCTCTGAAAAGCCGAGGCTTTAGCATTTATGCCGCGCACTTTTCCGAACGTGCGGTGGACTATCGCGAGGTCGACTACACCCAACCCACCGCTGTGTTGCTTGGCACCGAATACCACGGTGTTAGTCCAGAGGCTTTGGAATTGGTCGACGGCGAGGTCATTATTCCGATGATGGGTATGACACAATCGCTAAATGTGTCGGTTGCCAATTCAGTGATTTTGTACGAGGCCCAACGCCAGCGCCAAAACGCAGGCATGTACGATTCCTGCCGCCTGGACCCTGAGTTGCACCGCCGCCTGCGATTTGAATGGTTGTATCCACGCCAGGCGCAGATTTTGCGCGAACAAGGCCAGCCCTATCCGGATATCATCGACGACGTCGACGATGCTGAGTCCGTTCCTCGCACGAACGCTTAGCGTTTGATCGCGCTAAGCACAGTGCATGCAATGGCTGCTTACAAAAGTGAGTGCACAAAAAAAGCGAGTGTTAGCGCACTCGCTTTTTTTCGTTGTGCATTTTCGCTGGGGTACATTTTCACCGAGGATGCATTTTCACTCGCAGCACGCTTTCATACGGTAATGCTGTAAGCGGGTAGTGTTCTCGACGAATACTCAAGGGTACAGCAGCGTTTCCAGCCATTCGCCCTGTTCTAAGGTCCAGCGATGGCGATCATGCAGACGGTGATCTCGACCGTACCAAAACTCCACCATATTGGGAATCACACGATACCCCGACCAATGAGGCGGACGTGGAACATCGCCCTCGCCAAAGCGGGCTTCGGTATCTTCAATGGCTTGCTCAAAATCGGCACGCTGGTTTAAGCGACTAGACTGCTGAGACGCCCAAGCGCCTATCTGGCTACCGCGTGGGCGGCTGGCAAAGTAGGCATCGGCCTCGGCATCGCTCACGGCTTCGACTCGGCCTTCGACAATCACTTGGCGTTCGATCTCCAACCAAGGGAACACCAAACACGCCACCGGGTAGGTGCTGAGCTGCCGTCCTTTATTGCTGAGCGTATTGGTGTAGAACACAAAACCTTGTTCATTTACCGCTTTCAATAATACAGTGCGCGCTGAAACACCCTCGCCGTTTTCATGACGGGTGCTTACGATCATGGCAGTGGCATCGTGTACACCACCTGCTTTTGCCGCTTCAAAACCCTCGTTGAAAGCAGCCAGGATTTGCGCATTCAATTTCATCAGCATACATCCGGAGCAATATTGAAGAAGAGATGACGGGCAGCTTTGGGCAGTAGTTTACTGCCGCGCTGCACTAGCCTGCTTGCGCCAAAGTGTCGGCGTAACCCGTACGGAAATTCGGATACTCGGGCTGCCAGCCCGTGGCTTTCAGCTTATCGTTGCGTAAGCGTTTACCCGTAGCTTTACCTGTGGCTTGGGCTTGCTGGCTCGTGGCCGTTGCATTTTGATCCACGCCATTAGACTGGCCAGGTGCTGGCAGATTAAGTTGCTCGCGCAGCCAGCTCAACACCGCATAGCGGGTGGCCGGTTCATCGTCGACCCCATGATAAAGTGAGTCGGGTTGATCGATAGTCAACAGGTGGTGAATTGCCCGAATACAATCATACTCGTGAATACGATTTGTCCATTGCGGCGGATCAATATTGCACTGTAAATCTTGTTGGCTGGCGGTGCGCAGCATCCACAAGCGCTTGGGCCCGTAAATACCGGCAAAACGCAGAACCGTGGCACCGTGCTCCAGCGCTAGGCATTCACCTTCGCGCAGGATCGCGGCGGTGGCAGAAGGTGGGTTAGCGGGTGTGTTTTCGTCGATCCACTCACCTGCGCTGTCGGCAAGCACACTGGTGCTAGACACATAAATAATACGTTGAACGGGCCCAGGTAAAGCTTGTAGCACATGACGCAGGCCGTCCACATAGGCGCTGCGGTAGGCCGCCTCGGTACGTTCGGCGGGGGTTGCGGTGTAAACCAAAGCATCCACCGCTGGCAATGGCGCCATGGCTTGGCTTAAATCAGCACTGATACCCTCGATAGAGGGATGCAACGCCGCCACATTGCGACGCAAACCAAAAACTCGCGTTGGCGCCGATTCCAGCAGCGCGCCTAAGCCATTACCCAGCGCACCGCAACCTGCAATCAATAAACGTTCCATATGCCCTCCTGGGCACTCAAGGCCCGTTTATTCGATAAACCTAAGCCCCATACCTGCCACACGCCACTAAGAGCGTAACGCTAGCTTTAGAGAGCGCTAACTCAAGCAGCACTGGCCATAGGCGGTGGGGTTTGATCGTCGTTTTTCTTCTCGCGTGGCAGGGTACGTAGCCAAATCAGCCAAACCACCAGCGCATCGAGAATAATTAAGGCTTGCCACAGATACAGATGGAACCATTCAAAGGCCACCATGCTCCATTGACCTAAGTAGAACAAGCTGATGATGCGCACCAGATTTAACGCTTGAATGGCAAAAAAGCCCAGTACGAAGCCAACAATTTTGCTTTTGAAAGGTGAAGGAAAAGCAAAGATGGCAGCGAACAAAATAATGACGGCTTCAACACCATTACAACCGGGTTGAATTTCAACCGCAAAACCATTGCTTAAACTACGTATAATCTTGCCTTGTGATGTGACATCCGAATCAAAAACTTGCACCAGCCAAGAGCTGATTTTAGCCAGTCCTGAGGTAAACGGAATAATGACATGCTCCTGGGCAGGTTGGGTCACCTCCACCGTGAACAAACCCATCAACAGCACCATAAAAAGGATCGAAAAGCGTAGCATGCCAAGATCTCCGTCATCACAAAAAGTAGCCAGTATGCCGTGCCGTCGCGCAGCGCTTGCTTGTAGCGGCTGGGCAGCAGGGCATACCTGCGGGTGTCAGTTTACTGTTTATTCCAGTGTTGACAAATCCGCGCGTTCGGCGCGCATGCTAGCATATTCCACGTGAACCCTGCTGTAACCAAGATATTTCTTGTGGGCCCCATGGGTGCCGGCAAGACCGCCATCGGCAAACGTTTGGCGGAAGCACTGAGCATGCCCTTTATCGATGCCGATCGCGAGCTCGAAGCGCGCACTGGTGCGAGTATCAACCTCATCTTTGAACTCGAAGGTGAAAAAGGGTTTCGTGAACGTGAGAACGAATTACTGGCAGAGCTCACACAACAACAAGCCATTGTACTGGCCACCGGTGGTGGTGCAGTGCTCAACCCGCAGAACCGTCACTATTTAAGCAGCCGCGGTCTGGTGGTGTACTTACAGGCTGGCGTGGAATTGCAACTGAAGCGGCTGGCACAGGATCGCCAACGCCCTTTATTGCAATTTCCCGATAGGGAACAACGCTTGCGCGACATGGCGAGGATGCGCAACCCGTTGTATGAGGCAGTAGCCGACATTACCGTACCGGCAGCGGATATCAGCGTCGTCCCCATGACCCAGCAGGTGTTGACGGCCATTCGCTCTTTCCAACAACAAGGACAACACAAAGACGGCGATGAAACTGGTACAAGTAGCGTTGGATAAAGACCCCTACCCGATTTACATCGGTAGCGGCACTATCAAAAACCGCAGTCTGTGGCAGCGCCATCTGGCGCCCGGCCCGGTGCTGGTTATTAGTAACGAAACGGTCGCGCCAATGTATATGGATAGCCTTAAGCGCGGCATTGGCAATCGTGAGGTGCACGAAGCCATTATTCCCGACGGCGAAGAATACAAAACCGCCGTTTGTTGGAAACGATTAATCGACCACCTGGCCGATATGGGTGCTACCCGCGATAGCACGGTCATTGCGCTGGGCGGGGGTGTTGTGGGCGACTTAGCGGGCTTTACCGCCGCCACTTATATGCGCGGTATTCGCGTTATTCAGGTGCCCACCACGCTATTGGCCCAGGTAGACTCCGCCATTGGCGGCAAAACGGGCATCAATTTACGTCAGGGTAAAAATCTGGCTGGCGCTTTTCATCAGCCCCATGCGGTGATTAGCGATATCGACACCATCAGCACCCTGCCCGAGCGCGAGTACGCCGCCGGGTTAGCCGAGGTGCTGAAATACGGCGCCATTCGCGATGCCGGCTTTTTTCATTGGCTAGACGCCAACCGCGACACCATCAACTCGCGCCTGACGAAGGTGCTGGTGGAGATGGTTCAGCGCGCCAGCGCGCACAAAGCCGCGGTGGTGGCCGCCGACGAAAAAGAAAGTGGTGAACGCGCACTACTAAATTATGGTCATACCTTCGGGCATGCCCTGGAAACCGCCACCCAATACCAGCAATTTCTCCATGGCGAAGCCGTGGCCATTGGCATGGTATTGGCGGCACGGCTCAGCGAACGGATCGGACTCTGCGGTGCGGGCGCCGCTGATGCGTTACAGGAGCTGCTGAGTCATTGGAATTTGCCCACGCAAATTCCAGCAGGCAGTGATGCCCAACAACTGTTCGATTTAATGCAATTGGACAAAAAAGCTAAACATGACGGTCTTCGCCTGATCTTAATCAACGCATTGGGCAAGGCCTGCATTTATAAAGACACTGCGGCCAGCGATTTACTGGCTGTTTTGAAGGATCAGTAAACGATGACACAAGACAATCGACGTGTATTGCAAAACGATCGCTTTTTGAAAGTTTTGCGGGGGGAAGCCGTGGATCGTACACCGGTATGGCTCATGCGCCAGGCCGGCCGTTATCTACCTGAGTATCGTGAAGTACGCGCCCAGGCGGGTAATTTCATGAACCTGTGCATGAACCCAGAATTGGCCTGCGAAGTCACCATGCAGCCATTGCGCCGCTACGGTTTCGACGCCGCCATTTTGTTCTCGGACATCCTCACCATTCCCGATGCCATGGGTTTGGAACTGCGTTTTGCCGCAGGCGAAGGCCCAGTTTTCGATCGCCCAGTACAAGACGCCGCCGCCATTAAAGCCTTAAAAGTGCCCGATGTGCACAGCGATTTAGGCTATGTCATCGCTGCTGTAGAACATATCCGTGCCGCTTTAGGTGACAGCTTGCCGCTGATTGGCTTTAGCGGCAGCCCTTGGACGTTGGCCGCCTATATGGTGGAAGGCCAAGGTTCTAAAGATTTCGCTAAGCCACGTGCCATGCTGCACGAAGATCCTACCTCAGGGCAGATGCTGATCGATAAACTGACCGAGTCGGTCAGCGAATATCTGAAAGCACAAATTCGTGCTGGCGCCGACGCCGCCATGATCTTCGACACTTGGGGCGGTTTACTAACTTCAGAACAATATTTGAAGTATTCACTGGGCAGCATGCAGAAAATTGTCGATGCGTTGAAAGCCGACCCCGACACCGCCGATACCCCGGTGATCTTGTTCAGTAAAGGCTGCGCCCGCCATATCAATGCCATGGCCGACACCGGCTGCGCGGGCTTAGGTCTGGACTGGACAGTGGAACTGGGCGATATCGCACGTCAGGTGGGCAATCGAGTGGCCTTACAAGGCAACTTGGATCCCGCTATTTTGAACGCGGCACCTGAGGTGGTGCGTGCTGAAGTTCAACGAATTTTCGCCAGCCGACCCAACGACTGCCGCCACATCTTTAATCTGGGCCACGGTATTACTCCGGGTGTAACTCCCGAAGCCGTAGGCGCAGCAGTGGAAGCCGTGCACGAGTTCGGCACTTACTCTTAAAAAAGCGAGCATTATGAGTACAAACCAGGCCACTTATACGCAAGCCAGCGCAACCACTCTGGATAACTTCGTGCGTGTTTACGACGCCGCGATGCCCAGCAGTGTGTGCGAGCGCTTGATCGATACCTTCGAAAACTTCACCGAGCACCAAGTGCTGAACGGACGCACGGTGCGCAGTGGCCTGGAAGGTAGCCAATGGACTGAAATGGATATCGGTAAATTGGCCAACCGCGAACTCAAGCAGCAGTTCCACCAGTGGATTCAGGAATATAAGGCACGCTACGAGGCCGATTGCGGCATGGTGGAATCCTTGCCGGCACCGGGCGGCTATGCCCAGTTAATCATGAAGCGTTACCACGCCGATGGTAATGAGGGGTTTCAAACCCATTTCGATAGCCTACGTGATGTGAGCAATCGCTATCTAGTGATTTTGTGGTATCTCAACGATGTCGCTGAAGGCGGCGAAACCTATTTCAACGACCTAGACACCGGTGTTTCACCACGTACAGGGCGTTTGCTGATGTTTCCGCCGTATTGGATGTATCGCCATACCGCCATTCCACCAAAATCCAATGCCAAATATATTTTGAGCACGTATCTGTTGTGGTAAATGGCTTTCGATAATTAAGAAAAAAGGGCATCTACAAGATGCCCTTTTTTATGCCCCAATTGGCCAATGATGCGATAGATGCCGTGGCATTTAAATTATGGTTCGGGCCTCGATCATGCTGAGATCAGGTAGCATTTGGCGCTCTTCTGCCCAGGCCAGGGTTTTTTTAATATCACCGGAATATTGATCTTTAATACCTTGGCGCTGGCTTTCCGTCTTTAATGCCAAGGCCGAGTTTTTCTTCGAATCCCGCTTCATCACCTGTGCCACGCGCACTGCACGCTCGTCTTCATCCACCTCAGCACCAATCCATTCCTGAATCCGGCGCGTCACGGCCACAGGCGCTGCCAAGAAACGCTTAGCTTGCAATGTGCGTACCGTGTCATAGCGTTCGATCACCTGATTAAATAAGCGAATTTGCAACACCCAAACCCACACAGCCTGCTGCAAAATACCCAGCTGTTCCCACTCGGGATGGCGGTAGGCGGGAATTCCCGCATCAGTTAAAAAGGCACGCAAAAACGGCCAGAGATTTTCACCCGCCTCGTCACGATGCTTACACATGGAAACCAAGAAATCTTCCAGCGTACCCCACATCAGTAATAGCTCACGCTCTGGCCACAAACGTTGCCACGCGGTAATCAAATTATTGGTGAAGTTCGTGCCTTTAATGACCACCTGCTGTTGTTCGTTGCTACGTTTACCCAGCAGGCGAAACACCATCGCAGCCATGGGGTCCACATCGCCCGCCGTTAAACCACGGCGATACTCATTGGCCAAAACACCTAAAACTCGCGGCTCGCGCAAGCTCAATAAATTCGGCGCTTGAATACAGCGCGCTAACAAAGTGGAGCAACAAAAACTGGTGTGGGCAATGTACAAAGCCGGCGGCAACGCCAACTGATCAAGAGCACCCATGACCTCGTTGACAGGTAATGAGTAAAAACAATCGGGCCTGGGGGTAATGCGATGATCTAAAAAGGCCGATGCCTCGTAGGTATCGTTGTTCACCTCAGCAAACAAAAAACTAGGCCCTTTGCGCAAATCGAACAGCAAGTAATCGGTATCGATTAATAAATCGTTCAGTGCAGGTTCTTTTATGGCATTCATACGTTTTTTCCAAAGCCCGCGTGTAGGTGATATCCCAATACCTTCGACTCTCGGGACTCAATAAGCTCACCATGGCTAATGACTTGAAAACCCAAGGTTTTCATGTTGTTCAACAGTGCATCACGACGAGTGGGTGTTAGCGCAGCATCGGCCATTGCCTGTAAGCGTAAACGGTGAAACTCCAGCTGTTGGCCACACTCAGCTAATTTTGCTAACACCATGGCAGGTGCCTGTTGCTCACGAAATTGATAGAGGTGAGCTAAATTCTGCAAAAACATATTTAGATTACTTTGCTTAGTATGCCCGCGTACGCGTAAACGTTCAAAAGCTTGGTTCAAAGCGGCCTGTAAAGTTATACGCTCGCGGCTTTGTGCGGTGCTGTGGTGGCTATTCGGAATGAACTGACCATCGCGAATTTGTAAATGCACCAAAGCCTGCATGCACTCATCTAGCTTTAGTGATTGAAAATAAGCAATGTCTTCGACCTCTCGCATCGCCTGTTGCACCACGGTGCCCGGTTGCCAATGGCAGACCCAATTCAGCTGCCCTCCTGGCTTCAAAACTCTGCAGATTTCACGCAGGGTTAGATCTAAATCGCCATATTCCACGCCATACTGGGCTGTGACCTGATCGAACATAGCGGCCGCAAAAGGTAATGACTCATTACTGGTTTGCGCATAAAAATGCAGTTGGCAATGCTGTTGGTCAGCGTTTTCTGCAATGGGCGGGGCAATATTGG
>JAKSCJ010000388.1 GCA_022360675.1 Lysobacterales bacterium | reverse complement strand
TTAAAATCATTTACCGTATTCACCATCCTACCATTTGTCGCCCTGATTTATTTTTCTCTATGGAGTGCAACAAGCAAAGCAGAGGCGCTGAAATCAACGAAGCCAGAGTTAACACAGAAAGCACCTCTGGTGCGCTTAGCTGTGGTTAATGCTCCAGTCGATACCGGGCTGTTGGCTGAGTTGCTACCCGAGTTCGAGCGTGAAAGCGGTTACCGTGTGGAAGTGCATAAAGGTAGCGATGCCTATCATCAAGCACGTCATGGCCAGGCCGATATTGTGATTTCTCATTTCGGTAAATCGGAGCTACAAGCTTTTGTGCAAGAAGGCTTAGGACAATGGCCGGTGATGCTGTTCTCGAATCAAGCGGTGATTATCGGACCTGCCAGTGATCCGGCTCAGATCCGTGATATGACTGATGCCGCAGCCGCCGTGTCGAAAATTGCTGAATCCAATGCCAAAATGTTGAGAAATCCCATCCATGGTCTGGATTATTTAAGCGATATCCTGCGTGCCCGCGCGGGCCAAACGGACTCGGGTGATTGGTTTGTTGATACCGGCCAAGTGATTAAAGCTTCAGCCATAGAATTAGCGGAAAAACGCCAAGCCTATGTGCTGTGGGGCGCGAGCCCGTTTTTGAAGTGGCAGAAGAAAAACTCCAGCGCCATGGAAATATTGGTTTCTAAAGATCCACTGTTGCAACGGTTGATGGCCGCCGTTTTGGTGAATGCCACAGCACAGCATTCCGTTAATCGTGAAGGCGCTAAAGCCTTGTTGGATTTTTTGCTAAAACCTACGACCCAAGCGCGCATTGCTGATTACCGCATGACCGGCATTGAGCAGCAATTGTGGTGGCCTGCGGGGCGCGATAATTAGTGTTTTAAGACTATCGGTGATTGGTGTTTAGGTCGATTCTCTACGTTTGCTGCTGGTTCTTGGTTTTCTATGGGTAAACCGCTTCTGAGTAGAAGCGGCTGTGTTGTATTCAGCTCAAGGTTTGCGGAAATCAGCCTTAATCGAAAGCAATCAATTCACGCTGTATTGACGCCCGCTCATGCAGCTGGCAGTAGCATTGTTGTAATTTACTTGTAATTCAGCAATTTTTTGCTGGTGAGCAACCTCAGCTTGTTGTTGCTGTGCCTGAGCTTGCTGCTGTGCCGCTCGACTTCGGCGGCGTTCTTGACGTACGCGCATACCGCCCCGAACCGCTCCTGCCGCTGCCCCGGCTTTGGCGCCATCTCCGGCATCGTCGTCTACTATTTCACCCACCACAGCGCCAATGGCCGCACCTCGTGCTGCGCCTTTAATGCGCTCGCCCTGGGGGCCTTGCTGGGCGGGTGGGGCTGCTTGCTGAGCCGCGGGCGAGGCGGGTGGATTACTCGGATCAAAGCCGCTTTGCATCTGTGCCCAAGCTTGGCACTCGGCTAAGTCTTGGGCTTGTTGTTCGGTGGATTGACCGGCGGTTGGGTAATAGAACTTTTGCTCGGCTTGTGCGGTGCAGCTCAAGGAGAGCGCGACGGATACTAACAAGGCAGTAGACCAGGCAGTCATTGGCAATTTCCCAAGTCAAACGTGGGTGGCATTACCGCCATGGTTTGTGGATGCGCGGTAATGGTCAACAATAACAATCACACGGCTGCTGAATGATACTTTTTACTGGGATACTTTTTACTGGCTTTGTAGAAGTTACGATATTGAATCTTCATGATATCATTTTTGTGTGTTTGGCTAAATTTAAGGTTCAGCCCACATGAGCGCTTACGAGCTAGTCGATATTTATCTTACTATTTCCACCAAACAAGACGCGCTATGGGCCTTGTTTTTTTCCGTTCATTTGGCGCTGTTCGGCGGCATTATTTATGTTGACCGCCCATTAAAGCGTTTAGAGAAATTCTTTGCCACCATCGCCTATGGCGTGTTCGCCTTAATTAATTTTTATACCTTAAAAAATGGCCAGCAGATTATCGCCAATACCTTGTTGGATTTACAAAGTGTTGATTGTGCGCCTAGCCATTGTGAACATTTAGCTAATTATTTCAAAGCATTTGTTGATGGCCCCCATGTGCTTTACCAAACACAAGCCACTTTACTGATACATTTCTTCGCTGCTGTGTTGGCTATTATTGCCATTGTTACAGACCAGTCATTGCGTTCTTTGTCGGGTCGTGAAAACGCCAAGCAAAAGGCTTAAACGTTACAACTGCTGACCTTGGTTAAAGTTGATTAATCGTTCAAAAAGGGACAGTGTAAACGCTAGGCGTTCTCAATTTCGGCCGTTAGACTTTTCCCCTCGCCACTCAAGCCAAGCGCTTGCTGCTTATTATCCCAGCGCCTGGCGAAATCGGGTGGCTCACCATGAAACAAAAATAAGGGGAATGATCATGAGAATGTATGCACTACGCGCTGGCGGCTCGGTTTACGATATTACCGATGGTTACCGTGTCCAAGAAGTAAGCGTGGCTTTAACGCAAATCAAGCAGATTGCGGTGGGGGGTGATCGCCTATACGCCTTGCGTGCGGGTGGCTCGGTTTATGACATCACTAATGGTTACGATATTCGTGATCTGCATGTTGCGTTGACGCAAATTGAAAGTATTGCCGCCGGCGGAAACCGCCTGTATGCCTTACGTGCAGGTGGCTCGGTCTATGACATTACCAATGGTTACGACGTGCAAGATCTAAACATTGGGCTCACTCAAATTGAGGCCATTGCTGCGGGTAATGATCGACTATACGCCTTGCGTGCGGGTGGCTCGGTTTACGATATTACCGACGGTTATCGAGTTGAAGATCTCAACATTGCCTTAACTCAAATTGAAGGCATTGGCTGTGTGGGTAACACCTTATATGCTTTAAGAGCGGGCGGTAGTGTTTACGATATTAGCGATGGTTTTCGTGTGCGCGATTGCTCGGTGGCGTTAACTCAGATCGAAAGTTTGGCCGCTTAATTACTCTGCCATCTGTGCTGCTTATTGATATCGCTTATTGATACCACTCGATACTCATCATTTGGCACCAATGATGATTCATTGAACGTTACTAATCACACAGCTATTAATGACACCGTGTGATAAGACTAGCGATACTTCGTAGCTGAATGACCGTATAAACAACAAGCATCCTTGTGGCTGCGAGGGCTTGGGGATGCTTGGATCACAAACAAAAAAGGGAAATGATAATGAATGACTCACAAGGGAAGGTCGTGGGTGAGCAACCCAATATCTTGATGATCATGGTGGATCAAATGCGCTTTCCGCGTTTTAGCTTTGGTCCCGATCATGGTTTCTTGGATCCACTAAAAGAGATCTTCGGTTTTCAGGGCGAAGCCGATGGCGACAATGAATTTAAAGATTTCTTTCCTGGTTTTTGGTCGTTACGTCAAAATACCGTTGTTTTAAACAATCATCGGATCGCTTCTTCTGCTTGTGTACCCAGCCGTACTGCTTTATTTACGGGGCAATACGGAACGCGCACGGGTGTAACGCAAACCGACGGCCTGTTTAAAGACGGTGCCGATGATATTTTTCCGTGGTTAAAACCTAATTCGTTTCCCACCATCGGTAATTGGATGCGCAGTCATGGATACTCGACCCATTACTTCGGGAAATGGCATATCACCGGTGAAGATACCGAAGACTTAGAAGCTTATGGTTTTTCCGATTGGGAGCAAAGTTATCCCGACCCCCACGGCACCTTGCCAAATAACCTGGGCTACTATCGCGATTATCAATTCGAAGATTTAAGCTGTGCCTTTTTGCGTCGCCAAGGTTTAGGTGTGCCCTATGATGTGGCCCACGCACAGGCCAATTTAAGCGATGACCCCAACGACGGCCCTAAGCCCACCGATACACCCACGCCATGGTTTGCGGTGTCGTCGTTTACTAATCCGCATGATATCGCCAGTTATCCGGGTTTGCCGGGCAGTGTGTATAAGAGTCATGTGGACGGCGCTGAATACACCTTGGCGGTGCCGCCGCAAAACGCAGATGGCAGCCAACCCTTTGGTGGCACTATGTCGATCAAGCTGAATCAACAAGACTTCCGCCAAGAAAACGCTCATGCGCCATTAACTTGGTCGGAAGCCTTAGATAGTAAAAATAAACCGCTGTGTCAGCTCGACTACAAATACAAGATGGGTTTATCGCTGGTGGCCAAAGGTGGGCGCTTAGCCGCTGAACAAGCTGCCAAAGCAGATGTAGCCGATTTGGATACCTGGCAGGCGCAGTTAGACTTTGCGGTTGATTACGCCTTAAACACCAACAAAGTAGGTTTACCTTTTGCGCTGACCGAGAATCCAAAACTGGCCAGCGATGCCTTTATGCAGTACTACGGCTATTTGCTGCACGAGGTGGATCAGCATATCTCTAAAGTTCTACAGACCTTAGAAGCATCGGGCCAAGCCGATAACACCATTGTGATCTTCTGTCCCGATCATGGCGAGTACGGTGCTTCCCACGGAACCTTGATGGAGAAATGGCACTCGGCCTATGAAGAAGTCATTCATGTGCCGATGATTGTGCGTTTTCCCGAGAGCATGCGTAAAGTGCCCGGTGGCTTGCAACAGATTAATGAAATCACCAGTCATATCGATATCTTACCCACCATCTTAGGCTTGGCGGGTGTGGATCGCCCGCGCTTCCGCGAGTTAAAGCGTGAACTTCAAGGCTCTTTTAGCCATGTCTTCCGCCCTGCGGGTGAAGACTTAAGCGACTTGGTGTGGGGGCGTGCTAATCATGTGATTGATAAAACCACGAAAAAGCCGCGTGAAGGCGTCTTGTTTATGACCCACGACACCATCACCGAACCCTTCGTGGAAGATATCGCAGAAACCTTGACTGAGGCCAAAGCCGAGGGTAAAACCAGCCCCGATACACTGACGAATTATCAAGTGTATTTAGCGGCAGTTGAACAATTGCGTAAACGCGATTTGGCGACCGATCCCAGCGATGTTAGCAGCATCACTCCGGGCTCAGTACGCCAACCGAACAATGTACATGCCGTGATCAGTAATGATCAGTGGAAGTTGGTTCGTTATTTTGATGAGAACAATCCCGATTGTCAGGAAGAATACGAACTCTACGATCTGGAAAATGACCCCAACGAAGAAACCAATTTACTGCGCTTCGATGCCAGTTTCCCCACGCCCATCAAAGATATTCCCTTCAGTGAACGTCACGATACTGTGGAAAAAGCGAATGAGTTGATGGTACTGCTTAAGCGCTTAGAAACTCGTATGTTAACGAGCAAACAAAAGAAAGCAGCGGCCTAATGTACGGCTAACTGCCTTTAGTTGAGCTTTATGAAAACCCCGGATCGGTGGTGATCGATCCGGGGTTTTTATGCGTCTATTGATGATCTTTCACCCACACATAACCGTAATTCACCGGGCAATCCTGATGCTTCTTCCACTTAGGTTTGACCTGAATCCAGTCATCGTCAATCAAGCCTTCATAGCTTTCTTGTAAGCGCCAACCGGCTGCTTGAGCTGCGCGAAAGTGATCGCTAAACAAATGTACGTGTGTATGGATGGCTTTGGGCTGGCCATCTTTTCCATCAAAGTGCGTTGGCATGCCAAACATAAAAAAGAACGGGTGCATGCCCACCACCACAAACATTGCACCGGGTTTGGCAAGGCGAAAAGCTTCTTGATAAACGCCCTGTAAACTCGCCAAGTGTTCATCGGCTAAACACATGGTGATCAGCGCATATTGCTCGGGGCTGAGTTCGGTGTGTTCCACCGTGCCCAGTTTTAAATGGCGATAAATTGCTTTGGTTTTGGCCTGTTCCAACATCTCAGGCGTGATATCCAAACCATCTAAGGTGGCCACACCGCGCGATTGCAACCATTGTCCTGTTCGGCCCGTACCACAAGCTAAATCTAAAGCCGGCTCAGCATAAGCCCAATCCACCGACTCTAAATGATTCAATACTTTTAAATCTAATAAATCAGGCACGCACTGTTCGTAATCATCGGCCCACTCGCCATAACCCTCACGCGGCGAGACAAATGCATAATGACGCTGATCGAAATTCTTAAAATCCATGGCTGTTTTCCGTAAACGCAACTAGGGCGTCGTCATACAATAAAAGAAATAAAGAACGTTTAAGAAATGCGGTGATGGAAGGTTTACATAAATAGCTCCTCTATCTTCAAAAAAAAGATATTCAGGGACAGCCTTCCCTGGATAGGAGTATTTAATTGCGGAGCGCCGAGCTAAATCGCCAGCCTCCAGAGCTTCACCAAAGCTCGGTATCGAGGTTTCGATAAATGGAATGATAGCGGAAAGTGGGGGAGAAAAAAACTGGGTTCTGCCTGGGGCCGTTGAGCTAAAGCCCTTAATTTCTTTTGATAACAACGCTATCGAATCACGGTAACTGACGTGATCTTGTTAGTTTTTGTTGTGGTGAGCATAGTATCTAGTTCATTTTGGGTTTGATGAACCATTATTCGATAAGAAACAGACGTATAAGTGGAGCGATTGCAAAATCTCTGAAATTTTCCGAAATAAATTCTGATGCGTGATCAGAGAGGACTAGTGCTGTGATTGTGTATGCGCAAAGGCATGAGGAAGGTAAAACATTCAGGCATAAAAAAACCGGCGTAAAAGCCGGATTTTTTGTTTCAAAGTTCTGTTGTAGAAGCCTTGAAATATGGCTCCCGAGGAGGGACTCGAACCCCCGACCTAGTGATTAACAGTCACCCGCTCTAACCAACTGAGCTACTCGGGAACAGAAGCTGCATATTATGCTTTTTCTGAACCTGATGGTCAAGCCCTTGTGATCATCTTTTTTTGCTGGCTGCTTTGCTGAAAAGCGGCTAGTTGATGACCGTTTGGTGCAAACCATCTGGTGCAGGCGCGAAATAATACTGCAGAAAATTTAGTTTGACTAGTGTTTTTTTTGATTTTTTTTGAATGTTTTGTTTTATGCTGTTTAAACTATTGTTTTTAAAATGAAAAGTGGTGTTTTTCTTTGATGGTTTTAAGGTGCTTTTGATGGTTAATGAGTGACCAGTCGGCTTTCATTACTACCTTTTGCAACCTAATCATTATTGGCTCAGCAATACTTAAGCCCGGGGCCGCGGCTGCGGACTCGTCCTAGTTGGGAAACCACCACCGCCCAGCCGTATTCGGGGCCGCGTTCGTCACAGATGCGAAAGGTGCCGTTGCTGCCAATGGCACTGCCGTCGAAGCGAAAACGGAAGGTGTTGCGGCGGCCGGTGTTAATGCTGATGCGATCGTTGCTTTGTTTGACTTGAATTAGCGCTTCGCCTTTATTGCGTTGGCGGTTGTTATTAGCGTCGACAAAAACAATCCAGCCCTGCGCCCAAGCGCCCCTGCTGCAAATCTCTCCATCGTTGCTGGGGCACAACACGGCGGCTTGGTTGTGGGTGATGGCTGCACTGCGGGCGAGGCTAAGATGTGTTGCGACTTCGTTCTTGGCGCCGTGTAGGCGGCTATTGCTGAGTAAAGCGCCAATGGCTGGCAGGCCTAAGCTGCTTAAAATGGTTATTACTGAAAGCGCAATCATTAGATCCATTAAGGTCATTCCCTGGGCTCTCATGGGCATCCTAAAACGGTGATTCGAGAAGCCTATAGCGTGCGTGAACCACGGAATGCCGGGTAGCGGTGAAATGAGCGGGGTTTTGTCAGGTTTTTGTGCGCTGTAAGGTCCGATTGTAGAGGGCCTGGTGCAAGGTATAGACTGACCTCTGGCACTGGCTAAAGCTCAAGGATGAGGTTTAGAGTCAATACTGCCCACATAGCTTAATCATGTTGACTGACCAGTAAGGCCGCTTAAGGTGGTGTGCAACGGCCAACGGTTAAGCGTGTTTTGCTGAATGCGATATGAATCGTTCACATCTTTTTATCGTTCTTGGCATAGATTTCAGCGAATGCCGTCTATAGTCTGATGAAGGGCTTAAAGCCACGCTATAGTCTTATTATTAGTGCTAATCAGCACTTGATCGGTGACTTTTCTGCCTTAATCTTTAAGCTGTGTATGGATGATGCTTTGTGTATCATCAGCAACGCCCTAAAAACCGCCGTGTTGGTGTGGTTTGAATCGATAAAGTTTTGTAGCCATAAACGCTGCGAGTTAGGGCATCTTGAAAGTGAGAAACTTAACTAAGTGATGAAAACACACACCCAAAACCACCGTTGTTTCCTGTATTGGGCTATTGCCTGCGCTATGGCGTTATGGTTGCCTGGGCAGTCGGCGTGGGCGGAGGATGACTCAGAAGATGCACAAAACCACGCCGCTGATCCCGAAAAACGTGCCGTGGTGATGTTCCAAGAGCCTGAGAAATTTGTGGATTTTCGTAATCTCGATCGCGGCCGCGATCAGGGGCGCTTGGGCATGATGGCTGATTTGCGCCTATATTTAGAGCGCACGGCCGAGCAGTTTTTATCCGATAACCAAACCATCGCCTTTACTTTCACCAATATCGATTTGGCCGGTCGTATCTTGCCTGTGCGCGGTGGCGCGCAGTATCAGCGCTATGTGGAAGACTTTTACCCGCCGCGTTTGTGGTTCCGGTATCAGGTCACCAATGATCAGGGCCAAGTGGTGAAGCTGGGTGATGAAAAGCTGGTGGACTTTTCGTTCTTGCGTTTGGCCTCTCGCAGCTTTGTGCGTCAGACCGATTCATTGCCATACGAAAAAGCGCTACTAGATGAATGGTGGCGGAAAGAGTTTTTGTTTTCCATAGAAGACGAAATCACGCCCGGCCGTGAAATGACGCCACCTAAAGGCCGCCCGCTGCCCGAATCCCAGTTATCTGAACCCCTGCTGTCCAAACCACAAAAAGAAAACACGAGTGAAGATGTGGTTGAAACCCAAGGCGAAGCCGGCTAAGCCGCGCAAACTAGCGCCCACAGGCGCATGGAATAGAAAAAAGGCGTGTCGATAGCCATACCGACAAGCCTTTTTTGTTGTTCGCCTGTTACTAGTGCCAGCAAACAAAGCTCGATTTTAGCTGGAGCTGGTATCAGCAATTAGGCAGATAAGGCTTGACGTAAACGCTTGAGCGCTTCTTCCAAGTCTTCGTTGCTGGAAGCGTAAGATAAACGCAGATGCCCTGGTTGACCAAACGCCGTGCCTGGCACGGTGGCCACGCCTACGGTTTCCAGCAGCCAACCCGCCAGTTCTACATCGTCGGCGATATCGTCACGGGCATCGATAACGGCTTGGAATGAAGGGAAGGCGTAAAACGCACCTTCGCCGGGTAAGCATTCCACACCGGGTAACTCGTTTAAGCCTTTCACGAACAGATCGTGGCGCTCGTGGAAGGCACGATTCATCACTTTCACACATTCCTGATCGCCATCCAGCGCAGCCACGGCGGCGGCCTGGGCGATGGAGCAGGGGTTGGACGTGGTTTGGCTTTGCACTTTGCGCATTTCTTTAATCAAACCCGCAGGGCCCGCCGCGTAACCGATACGCCAGCCTGTCATGGCGTAGGATTTGGAAACGCCGTTAATCACCACGGTGCGGTCGATTAATTCGGGGCAGGCAGTGGCAAAGCTGATGAACGGCTCACTGCCCCAGTAGATGTGCTCGTAAATTTCGTCGCTGACCACCACCACATTAGGGAAATCTGCCAAGACGGCACCTAAGGCTTGGTATTCGGCGCGGGTATAGGCTTTGCCGCTGGGGTTGCTGGGTGAGTTTAGGATGATGAGGCGGGTTTTGTCGGTCAGTGCCGCACGCAGCTGTTTTGGAGTGACTTTAAATGACTGCTGCGGGCCGGTGGTAATGACCACGGGTTCGCCATCCACCAGACGTACCATATCGGGGTAAGACACCCAATAAGGCGCGGGAATAATCACTTCATCGCCCGCGTTAATGGCGGCCGCCAACAAATTATAGATACATTGCTTCGCGCCACCGCTCACCAGGATCTGGTTCGCCTCGTAGCTCAGCTGGTTATCGCGTTGCAGTTTGTTTTTAATGGCTTGTTTTAACACCGGCGTACCGTCGACTGCGGTGTAGCGGGTTTCGCCGTTGTGAATGGCGGCAATGGCTGCATTGCCGATGTGCTCGGGAGTGGGAAAATCGGGCTCGCCAGCGCTAAGCGATAACACATCGCGGCCGGCGGCTCGTAGTTCGGCAGCTTTCATGCTGACGGCAATCGTTGCTGAAGGTTTGACTTTAGCTACACGTTCTGAGGTATTCACACTCACCACATCACTCCATATTCAATCGGCGGCATTTAATCGGCTTATTTTACCGTAGTTGCTACTTTGGAAGTGGGGCCAGGATCAGAAAATATAGTGAACATTAACGGTCGTTTCTGCATATCTTCGCAGTTTCCGTTCGCCTGTTTTAAGGGTGTTTGGTTTTTGGTATCTATCTATTTTATTCTTGAATGGCTATCGTTGAACGGCGATGGATCGCGACCTGATGTTCAGGTCGAATGCGCAGAGAATCGATACCGATATTGAAACAGCCTAAACTGGGATGGTGGCCAATGAAATTAGCGGTTTGGAACTGCCAAGCGATGAATCGACACCAAAGGAACAACAAATACAGCGCATGTCTGATTACCCTGCTGCTGTGGTTCGCTTTGTTCAGTGCCCAAAGCTGGGCGCAGGGCACTACGCTGAGCTTAGTAGAAGATGTGGATTTTGGTGTCGAGGATGATTTTATTACCCATTGGGTGGTCTCGCCCGATAATCGCTTTTTATTTGCTTATGGCGAGCAAGAAGCGCGCATTAATGTGTTCGAGCGCGATCTGAACAGCGGCAGGCTTAGCCCACAGAGCAGCATCGGTATTGATGTGATGCCGATCAATGGTTTGGCCAATTTATTGCTGAGTGGCGATGGGCGCTTTTTATATGCAGCGGGCTTTGCCGATGACCATGTTCAACGCTTTTCGGTGGACCCCAACACGGGAGCGCTGAGCTTAGACGATGAGTTTGCCATGCTGACCGATCCGATCAGCGAGATGGTGCTGGTAAACGACATCTTGTATGTGGTGACTTTATTAAACCCCAGCAACAGTTTGGGGCATCTATTGGTGTTTTCCATCAATCCCAGTGATGGCGTGCTAACGATGGTTCAAGGCTTGGCCAGGCTTGATACTGCCACCGATCTCTTCGTGGCGCCTGGTGGGTCTCATTTTTATATTCTAGAGCCCGATCCATTGGGAATCCTGGGTGCCAATCGGGTCTTGCTGTACGACATCACGGCCGATGGTTCAATCAGCAACGAGCGCGTAATCGCCGACTTACAAATTACTGCGAACTTTACCGCTGGTGCAGGTTTTTCTAGTGATGGACGGCAGTTGTTTCTGACCGCTGAAGGGCCGGGTTCGCCGCCGCCCACCTTACTCACCCAGTTACAGCGCGACCCTGCCACGGGTCACTTAAGCTTGGGTACAACCATTCCTCTAGCCGCCGCTTTACTAACGATTAACGCCGACGCACTAACGGTGCTTGATAACGATCGCACTTTGCTTACGGTGGGCGCACAAGGCCCCAGCTTATATGCTATCGATAGCGATACCGGCGCACTTACAGCCTTACCGCCAGTGGCCAACGCCAACACCGCATCGCGCAGTGTGGCGATGGATCGAAGCGGTGGTTTCTTGTATGAAGCCCACGCCGATGGTGTGCGGGTTTATCGTGTTAATGGCAATCAATCCAATCCATTACCGGTGCCGAGTTTGAATGTATGGGGCGTGTTGTTGTTGGTCTTGATATTATTAATTTTAGGCGCAGTGGCTTATGTGACGAAAAACCCTCACACTTTGCGATGATTCGAGTATCCATTGCCGCCGATTTCTCAAATGAATTCTATATAATCTATTGAGACCGTTTCAGCC
>JAKSCJ010000093.1 GCA_022360675.1 Lysobacterales bacterium | reverse complement strand
GAACCGTACTGCTTTGCTACTGATCTACCACCAACGGTAAAGGAGAAATCTAAACAAACTTCACTAGCGTTATAGTCTTCTTGGTGCCACTGTTTATAAGCACCTGCTCCATTGAAATCTAAATGCGTTCGCCCGCCGGCCCCTGCTACATTTTGACGATGCGAAGCAACGTCACCCCAACTATCAGGAACTACGCCTAATGGATTATTACCGGGATAAACCGTAAAGAAGTCATCGTAATTGACATACTCGCCATAGAATTGAGGGTCGGGATTACATGCAGTGCCTTGAGCACAATGAAGACTGGCAACCCATATTGGCTCGCCATTGCTGTCGAAAAAGTTCAAGCCCATGGAGTGCAGGTTTCTTTCCATCCACTCCACCATAAAGAAATCATTGGCAGCTAGTACATAGCCATCATCGAATAGGTCGTCGGTGGTCCAAATACCATTGTAATGATCATTACGATTTAGCGGAACCGAGGAATTGGTATTGCTGTTTTCTTGGTGCAGAGCAATATCGACAATCTCGTGGGAAACCCCAGAGATCAGGCCATCACCTTGATCAAGTTGTACCTGAATAAACGCTTTTTGATTGTCATCGCCTGAAGGGAATGTAATTCCACTGTGATCGAACCAAAGCTTAACGGAGCCTACTTGTTGATCTAAAGGCGAATGATTTCCATCGGTGCTGCGCCGTGGATAAACCAGAGCCCCTTCGTAGAACGTACCATCAGCAGAATCCGATTCCACCAACTGCATGCGAGTGAAATACCAAACAGGCGACCATTGCCCATTGATAATTTTGTAGGTATACCAAAAACCGATTAGATCGTAGCTAACACCAAATGCTTGATGCACTTCGTCGTATCGAATTTGATTGGCCCAGTAAAAGCGCCAGCCATTACCCCGGTGCTCAGTTTCATTCGACCAGTGCCCCGGTTGTAAATCTCCAGGCCCGCCAACAGGGTTGGCACCAAAGTTCTGATTACTGGGCGGTGGTGGCGGTGGATTACTGCACCGTGTACTCACATCGAAGGTGGGCACATCATCAACAATTTGATAAGGCCAACTAATGACTTTGCTCTTGCTTGTACCTTTTGATAATGCCTTAACCTGTACATTGGCATTTTGGTAAATACTGCCCGAAGAAAGCAAGGCATCTTCTTGGTGCCAATACCACTCTCCTGTACTAGGGTTATATTCAGCATTCTCAAAGGCGTGTGTACCTAGCCTGCCATTGCCAGGAAAACCAAACTGGGGAACATCAACATCGATCCCGTTGTAATGAATTTCGTATTGCTGCGGTGTATCACCCGAGGCAAAAGTCCATAAGTAATTAACCTTTGCGACATCGTTGACATCGGGATTAGGCAGTGAATCGCCATCGGGATCCTGTGCAGCCGTAACATACCAGCACAGTTTCGCGGGCTCTGAGAGCACGGGCTGTGTCGTAACCGGCATTGCATTCGTCGTATACGGTATTGAACAGAAGTCATCACCGTTTTCGTTAATACGACAGGCCGATACTTCAAACTGGACCGAGTCGGCCAAATAGCGCTTAACATTAAGATGTGTTTCTTCAACCGCGTAAGCGCGCTGTCCCGCGACTCTGGAACCGATGGTGTGATCGATAATGCGGTAATAGTCTGCCGACGGCGTATTGCCATCAACCCAAGTCAAACTAAATTCATTCTGATTATTGGTAGCAGTTAAACTGACTGAGCTAGGTGTATTAATACTTGGGTTAACTGCAGGACCTGGAATCACCGAGATCTCAGCATGGCGGCTGCATTCCTTACCTTGCGCAGTATTGCGGCAAGCACTGACCTGTATCGCACCGGCAGGATACGCACTTACGCCATTGATGTTAGCGGTCCAAGTACCGTTTACGTCAGCAGAGTACAAGATCGTTTGTGTACTAATACCATCGACATCGAACAGCGGCTTAATTTCATAAAACTGTGGCACCGTACTGCCCAAGGGAGTATCGGGGTAGCGCCAAGAAATGGTTGCCGTATCGTTACTTAACTGCTGTAGCTGGAGATCACCCGGTTTAAACAAAGGGTAATCTGCATGCTTTAAGGGTGTATAGGAACCACAGCTCAGTGCATTGCGGCAGGTTCTGATTTGGAAACGGTAATGGCTCGTTTCATTTGGACGGGTCAATTGCAGAGCATGGTGATTGCTCGCATATGAATTAATACTGGTCGTGCCAGTAACCGGATTCAAGCCCGTCGATTGATAACGAATTTCATAATAATTAGTGCCCCAAGATGCCGGTACCGATTGCCAGTGGAAACGCACCGTTTTGTGATCTTCGTCGTAGTACGCCTCAAAACCCGAAACGCTACCCGCCGCACAATACGAAGGTCGAATATAAGCTTGATGCCCACATACCGAACTGGCTGTTGGCGCACTTGGCGTCGCACCCAAAGCTTGCTCGATAGAGCCGGCCTGTGTGGTTTCAGGCGCTAATGTAGGGTCCGGATTACAATTACTCGTGGTGAAGTACAAACACATCGCACCAAAGTAGGTGCTGTTATTCATGCAACCGCCATCAGGATCGATATTCGTATTAACCCACTTGCCAACGCTATCGAGCGACGGGCAAGCGGCTTGATAGTTTTGATCTAAACTAACTTGATACACCACATCAGCAGAATTCAGTTGCTGTTGGTTAACGAAGCCCCAAAAACTGGAAACTCCCGGGTTGTCATCTAACAATAAGAAACCAAGCTGCGTGGGTAAATTAGCGTATTGAACCGAACTTAAGCCAATGTTTTTCAACGATAAGGTAACGATACGATCATAGTTTTTTAGTGGTGAAGTATTCGATAAAGCCGCATTACCCAGATTATTACCGTCTAACCAAAGATGATTGATCGCATCGTAATCACTTAAACCATTCAGGCTAGTGATGTTATTGCCCGATAAATTTAAGCTATCGATAATCGTTATCGAAGAACCAAACCCGCCAAGTGGTGCAAAGTTGGGTAGCTGGGTTAAACCCATGTTGGCCAGCGACAAATAGCGTAAAGAATCCAGCTCATCGAGATGTGCATTTAACGATAAATATAAACCCGATACACCCGATAGATTTAGATTCGTCAAATCGGGGGCATTATTACCGTTCGTGAGCGGTGAAATATCGGTAAACGTATTATCAACACCGCCTGGCACCTGATTACTCAGATTTAACACCTGCAAGCCTGAAAAGTGCTCCAAGCCTTGTAAGCTACTGATACCCGCATCTGGACAAACAATATGATTCACCGAATTGATTAACGCATTCGGTGACAATTGCATCGTCGAGGTTAAGCACTGATACAGGGGAATATTAATGCTCTCGGTAAGCAGCACTTCAATCTTGCTGGATGGACCGACATTCGTGCCACCAAAGCCGAAGCCGCTAGCGGTAAATGATCCACCGGATAGGCCATCTTGCCCCAATCCTCGTTGCTCCGGCCCTTGTTGACCCAAACCTTCTTGACCCAGGCCTTGTTGATCATCACCTGAAAGTCCACCGGAGTTAAAATTGCGCACAATCGCTTGATACATTGCACGCACATAAACCTGATAATTTCCGGGCTCACGACGCCGGAAACGAATTTTTCTCGGCAGGCGCGTTTTACCATCGTCACGTAGTATCTTATGAATTTCGAAACGTTCGAAGTATTGATTATCTTTAACGAGGTAAACCTCGTAGTGTGATAATTCATAGAGTTTACGCAGATCACGCGGCAAACGCTCAGGCTTTTTCCACTTTACCTTAAAGGTACTATTAGAACGATTAGGGTTACTCTCTCGCACCGAAATAGTGACATCACGAACGCCCGGAAACTCTATGCTTCTCAGCGTTTCTTCAATGGGCACACAATCATTACCACCCGTGCAACTCCCCGAGTCGAGCACTGTAGAATCAGCATCTGGCAACGGCGTGTTGGCAATAAGATCATCCATTGCTGCACTGTATGCCACAGCATCTAAATAACCATACTCAGCAATAATCTGTTCGATGATTTGCTGTGTCGTTGCATTGTCGTCTTCTTCGGCCCATGCCACTTGAGCACAGAGTAGTAGCGCTATAAAACACAGCGCTGCTGAATAAGATGATGATAGATGCTTAAACATAAGTTGTCGCATGCCAGATGCCTTTAAGTTCATTAAGCCAGGCTTTAACATGAAGCCATTATTTGGATGCATTTGATACAGGCGTAACTCAGCTGCGAGCAACTACGAATATAGCTACTTCATGGTTACACCAAATTGTATTGAGGGAGAGAACACTAGACTGGTAAGCAAGTATTGAAGAGGCCACTTTGCGTGAATTTTTTTATTATTACTTGCTGCAATTTATTTTTATTATTAACAAACACTAAATTATTTAGTATTTATTGCAAAACAATAATAACCATTTTGAGAAAAAAATCCAGCCTTTTACATGAAGTAATTAGCGGTTAATCGCACTACTTATTTTAAGTAACTCAGCAACACACAAATATTGAAATTGACAATAAAGTCTTTCATAAAAATGACATCGAAACTATGCGGTAAACAGCAATAAGCCATGAAGCACATTCAACGAAAGCAAACACTCAACACACAACAACAAGCGACAAAGCGTTCAGATTGAAATAAACCGCTTGCTTATTTTACGCGTCAAAGCTTTCGTCAGCCAAAATCATGCTTAACGCAATGTGCTGAAAAACAACCAATAACCATCAAACGCCTAACCGCACCGTTCCTCGCTTTTGAGGCCGGTGTGTTGTTGCGCTGGGGTAATATAAGCGTGCGTTCATTTTCACTTCTATTAAGTCCTTCCTCCATGTCTGTGATGTTTCGATTTGTCCAGTGTTCGACGCTGGTTTTGTTCAGTGCACTGGCGTGTGCGCAAACGGCGATTTCAGCCAATACCGATGCCGCCGGTTCTCGTTCTGGTGATCAGCTCAGTTCCGACTCGGTAGTACCGTATCCGGCAGCGTTTTTTACCCAGTATCGGCCTATTACCGCCTTAGATATGGTGGAACGAGTGCCCGGCTTTAGTGTGGACGACGGCGATGGCAGCCGTGGTTTCGGCGGTGCGGCGGGGAATTTGTTGATTAACGGCGAGCGCCCCAGCACCAAGCAGGATTCGGCTTCGGATATTTTGCAGCGTATTCCTGCCAGCCAGGTGGAGCGTTTGGATTTGATTCGCGGTCAGGGCGGCGGTTTGGACTTACGCGGCCAGTCCGTGGCGGTGAATGTGATTTTGAAAAGCGATGGCGGGACCGCATTCACCTGGGAAGCCATCCTCGAACAAGATGTAGACAGCGGCGGGCCCACACCACAAGGTATCCTCTCGGCCACGCAACGAATTGGTGCAACGCAGCTAAACGTAGGCCTGGATATTCGCCGCTTCTTTTTCGGTAATCCAGCCACGGAAATTTTATCGGAACCCATTCCCGATAGCGGTAGCGATACGTTGGTTCCCAGCGAGCGCCGTGAAGAATACGAACGCACCAAAGGCCGCGAATTCAGCGGCACGATTAATACCGAAACCCGCTTAGACGACACTTTGATTCACTTCAATAGCGAAGTACGTTACCAAACCCGCGAATTCATCGAGCGCTCGGATCGCACGCCAATCGATACCTCGGGCCAACCACAAGACGCCCTCACCTTTGATGTAGACCAAGATCAAGATCGCGATATCTTCAGTATTGAAGTGGGTGCCGACGTGGAATGGCCCTTGGCGCAGAACTTAACCGCCAAAGCCATTACCCTGTACCGATTAGAAGATGACGAGCGCCTCACTTTCTTACAACGCCCCCGCGATGGCGTGCAAGAAATCCGCAGTGCTGATACCGATAACCGCGACACTGAAACTATCGGCCGGATGGAATTCGACTTCACCGGTTGGGATCAACACACCGTTGAACTGGATTTGGAAGGTGCGTTTAACACTTTAGAAAACGAACTCGCCTTAAGCCTGGATACCGGTAATGGACCCGAACCCATTCCCGTACCCGGAGCCAACACCCGAGTGGAAGAAGTTCGCGGTGATTTCCGGCTGGGCGACTCGTGGACATGGGATCACTGGGTCATGGAAACTGCGCTGGGGGCTGAGGTTTCGAATATTTCCCAAAGTGGCGAAACCGGTAACGATCGCGATTTCTTCTTCTGGAAACCCAGCTGGACACTGACCTACGCCGCCGATCAGAGCCGCCAAACTCGCCTGCGCTTCCTGCGTGAAGTGGCCCAGCTAGATTTCAACGACTTCGTCAGTTCCACCAACTTCAACGACGACGATGTGGATCTCGGCAACGCCGACCTTAGCCCTGATCGAACCTGGGTGTTAGAACTCTCCCACGAACGCCGCTTCGGCGACTTGGGTGCCGCCACCGTCACGGTTTACCACCATTGGGTGCAAGACGTGCAAGACCTACTGCCCGTGGGCGGAATCTTCGAAGTCCCCGGCAACATCGGCAACGGCCGTCGCTGGGGAGCCGATATTCTCACCACCATTCCCTGGGGATGGATGGGCATTAAAGGCGGCCGTCTGGATATCGATGCATCCTTCCAAGACTCCAGCGTTACCGACCCCGTGACTCAAGAACAACGTATCTTCTCCGACTCACGCCTCTTCGATGTGGACGTCCACTTCCGCCAAGACCTACCACAACAG